>NZ_CP061336.1:600000-847500 GCF_005473905.2 Ruminiclostridium herbifermentans | reverse complement strand
TTTTCTCATATGTTTTTTCATCGTATCCTAAGGTATCACCAAGTTCAGCATCGTTATCTTGGTATATATTTTGATCTAAAGACTTAATTATAGTTGAACTTCCAGCTTCAATCAATTCTAAAACTGTTTCTACACTTATTCCCATATATGCTGCTATTTCGTCTGCTTTTGGAACCCTACCATATTGTTGCGTCAATTCATCTCTTGCCTTATTTAGTCCTTGTCTAGCTTCATAAAGCCTTCTTGGAATCTTTATTGATGAACTCTTGTCCCTAAAAAACCTCTTTATTTCTCCAAGTATTGTAGGAGTTGCAAAACTAACAAACTTGACTCCTTTATCCAGGCTAAATCTATCTACAGCATTTATTAATGCCAAACAAGCAACTTGATATATATCTTCGAAATCAACACCTCTATTAATAAATTTTTTTGATAAGTATTCAGCAAGGTTCAAATATTTTGATACAATTTCATTTCTGTATTTAATGTCATTTGTATTGGAATACAGCGTAAACAGTTCTTCATCCTCCATCATAGCAACGTTTCTATTATTTTGTTCCATAAGTTATTCACCAATCCTTTTAGTCATAACTATGGAATGATTATCATTACAAAGTTCTACAGAGTCCATTAGTGCTTTCATTATATATATGCCATATTCATTTTCAAGTGTACCTTCAAAACACTGTAACTCTGCATCCTCACCTGTAAAGGTCATTTCTAATCTGTCCTTGTACATTTCAAAAGATATCTTAAATTGTACCAATCCATTTCCTGCACGAGATAATATAATGTTACAAACCTCAGAAACAGCCACCTTTATATCCTCAACCTCATCAATATTAAACCCCATTCTAGCAGCCACACTTGACGCTGTTAATCTAGCAGTGCTAACAAATTCAGTTTTTAAGGGAAGCACAAGCATAACCTTATCAGAAATATTACTCATTATTCCAATTCTCCTTGTTATATTTAATTTTTATTCTCAATTAATTAATTTCAAATTAATTTCATTGAGAAGCAAAGTCTTAAAATAATTTGAAGTCCTTTGCTAAAGCCAAATTTACATCTAAAGCCTTTATTCTTATAAGCCATCAGTTTTAGGCAATTTAATCCTTCTATTTTCAAAAATGCTTAAATTATGATTTTTAATAACTTTTCGGACTTTGACCCATACCCATTAATATTATATCATAGCAAAAAGGCTATATCTTCATAAGATTTAATCTTATTATGAAACAGCTCATACACTCTCAAATAAAATATATGAAGGCTTACCTTAAACAGCACTAATATGCAGTGTATTTAAGCCTATGATAATTTGCAAAAGCACTTAACTTCCTTGTATAAGACAACATATTAGTTCTAATATTCAAAAAATACCACTTATTATTTATACTACTAAATATATCATGTGATAAATATATGAGTCAAATAAGGATATAACAAAGTGAGCAGACCTTTTGCTATACACGATTTTGTTCATTATTTAATTTTGCGAAATTTAATATATCTTATCTTTTATATCTTATCTTTTATATCTTATCATTGTCCTTCAGTTAGCAATAAAACATTTTTTATTATTTATTAGCTTAGGTTTGTTAAACTAAAAACTAAAACCACCAAGCCTAAGCTTAGCGGTTAATTTATTTGTCCCCATATAAGTATAAATATAAGGTTATTTAATTCCTTTTGCTAGTTGTTATCTCTAATATTTTATTATCCCTGTCCCAATTATAATCCATATTTAATACCTGCTTGATAATATCCACAGGAACATATGTTGTATCTGCCAACATTAGAACTGCTGCACTAAGATTCACTGGCTTATCGTTTAATACTACAATTTCCTTGCTTTCCTCAACTGTTACAGTTTGTTTGCCATCTACAGCAATAGCACGGTTTATACCGTCATTAATTCTTCTATCAGGCTTTACATTATAATCAAAAAGTTCAAATAAATATCTAAATGATAAATACAAAGTATCATTTATCACACGTGGCTCAAACTCATACTTAGGTTGTATTTTACTATCAACCATTATATCAATATTATACGGAATCATTCTATCTAAATATGAAGTAAAACCCATTAAACAATATGCAGGTATATATATATTTAATTCTTCCATTATTATTGGCTCTGTAAGTTCTATGTCTTTGTTATCATACTGAAAATTCTTTCTGCCTACCTCCGCCATAACAGTTTTTCCAGTACGTAGATCTTTGAAGCTGCGAAATTTTTCATTATAATTAATTAACGAAAATCCCAATTGCTTAAATGTATCGCTAAATGGTAAATATATTACGTTGTTAATTACCTTTGGGTAAAAATTATAATACGGTATTGGAGTTCCATTAATATCTAATTGAACCCCATCTTCAGAATCTTTCAAATAAGTATAAGATAAAAAATATTCTTCTGACAGTATAATTGTATTTTTTTCATTGGGTATACTGTAATTACTTGTATACTTAATGCTATTCTCTTCATTATTGGATATAATCTGTTTAAAAATAAATACAGCACTGCATAGCACAATAATCAGCAATAAAATCAATATAGTTCTATATTTGTGAACTAGCATTGAAAAAGGTTTGATTTTTTGTGGAACCACATGTGAAATTGTAGGGATTTCTGCAATTTTTGTATCTTCAATCTCTATAGTCTCGGTTGAGTTTTCATTTCTTTCATTATTTCCATAATTATTCTCATAATTATTCTCATAATTTGCAGGAAAATTACTTTGTGATATATTTAAATCTAAATTTTTGCCCACATCAGAAACAGAAATAAGCAAAGTTTCAGTTAAGAACGTAGAAAAATCTTCAATACCAAGCAACATTTTCTTAAGTGATAAATCTAGTAATGAATCATTAATATATTCTTCTATTTTGACACGAATTAAATGTCTCTGCATTCCTGTTGATTCGTTATTTACAAACTCAACAATTTTATCAATATCCTCATTCTTTGGAACTGCTTTACCTGTCTTCCATTTAGAAATTAGTGAAACATCCTTTAATAAATATGTATAAGCAAAATAATTTGTACTTTTTTTTAAAGTCTTAAATAATGTTTCAAGTAATAGCTTTATTGAAAGTACTTCGTCTTGCATCTTATCCCCCTTACTAAACTAAGATTTTCGTCAATAAATTTTTATATTACTATTTTTGTATAATTTTTTAATGTGTATTATTTAGTATAATTTTATTATTATAGCATTTTTTTACTTTATTACAGAAAACTATTATACAACTTTACAATCCAAAATACCAGCGAAAAATCAGTATATAAAAGATATCCCTCATTGATTCCCTTATAAAAATAAAGGCTAAATAAAACATAGCTTTTTCACTCTGTTTTATTTAGCCTTTATCTGTGGCTGATAACTATACTTAATAATTAATCTCATTTTTATTCTGCTATTTTAAATAATTTATCTAATCCTGTAATTATAAACAACTTTCTAATGTTCTCTCTTATATTTGATATATAAATATCCTTATTATTTTTACGTATTTCCTTAAGAGCCCCAACAAGTATTCCTAGACCTGTGCTGTCAATATATGATAACTCTTTACAATCAATATAAACATCACCCTGACAATAACTAACCACTTCATTGAGTTCATTCTTTAATGATTGTGATGTATATATATCAACCTCTCCTGTAAGAATTATTTGAGTGTCGTTACCTATTGACTCCTTTATAACTTTAAGAACACTTTCCATGCTAACCCTCCTTTAAGTAAAATCTATTTAAGTTACAAATAACTTTACTAATTTTAAAATCAAATCTAAGTCCTCTGTGCCAGTCCTAATAACTAAAATCTTCTCAGGCCCAACAATATTCATCCCTTCGAAAAACTTGCTATCTGATACATCAATACCGTAAAGTACTGGTTCAGCATCTCGATACTTTATAACTTTTCTTTCTTTTTGATCTAGCTTTGGATCTTCCCATTCCTCCACTACTCTAGTTTTTAAATAATTACTTTTTGAAATATCTATGTGAAAGTCTTTAGCAATATTTTCAAGAGGCATAAACACTCCATTATTTGCATAACTATCATAGGCAAATTTATTTATTAAATATACATTTGTATCTGACGCTGACAAAAGCACCATTATTTTCGATACATTTGCATACTCATTAGGATCCGCATAACGGTTGGTATAGTTGGCTGAATCAAAGGAAATTTCCTTAATTTCAGGTATTTGTTCTTTTATTTTTGTTCCAAGTATATCAAACTCTGAAGTATTTATTTCTCCAATAAATCCAAGTCTAATATCCGGTTCAACTCTAAATACTATAGATTTAACTGTAAGAGCTACCAAAACTATTGCCACAAGTCCTATTATAATATGAAACTTGTAATAGTGAAAAAAGTTGTCTACTTTCTTTTTGTCAATACCAGCTTTCATAAAGATCTTATCTGTTTTAGTTGGTTCTCTTTTTTCCTGTGGTTCATCTATTTCGTAACCCATTAAAATTCTATATGCATCAGTATTTTTTTCAAAATCAGCTTTAGCCTTCTCATCAAGCTTTCCATCTGTCTTCAACATTTGATACTTTTTCATTATAATATCATATCTTTTTTCAATTTCATACTTAGATGAAGCTTCTGTAACTCCCAATATTTCTCTTGCTTCTTTCGTTGTGTATTTCAATTTACTCCTCCTTTCTGGGTATTTATATGACATAGCACTTTGACTGCTAAGATAATGCATAATCCTGACAGTCAAAGTACTAAATACAATTTAATTTTAAGCCTATTCCTTTGGCTTCATAGTGGGGAATAGTAAAACATCTCTGATAGAAGCTGAATCTGTTAAAAGTATAACAAGTCTATCCACACCTACTCCCAAACCACCTGTTGGAGGCATTCCATACTCCAATGCTGTAACATAATCTTCGTCCATCATGTTAGCCTCATCGTCTCCAGACTCTCTCTTTTTAACCTGATTAATAAATCTTTCCTTTTGGTCAATTGGATCATTTAACTCTGAGTACGCATTGGCCATCTCACGTCCAGTAATAAATAACTCAAAACGCTCTGTTAGTTCAGGACAGTCAGGTTTTCTCTTTGTAAGCGGAGACACCTCAACTGGATAATCATAAATAAATGTTGGTTGAATCAAATTGCTTTCTGCAAATTCTTCAAACATTAGATTTAAGATCTCTCCACGTGTCATACCTTCCTTTACATATAGCTTCTTTGCTTCAGCTGCAGCTTTTGCTTCTTCATCTGTCTTTATATTATTAAAATCAACGTCTGCATACTTCTTAACAGCATCTATCATTGACAGCCTAGTCCATGATGGAGTCAAATCAATCTCTTGACCTTGATATACTATTTTGGTAGTTCCTAGTGTTTCCAATGCAACTGTAGAAATAAGTGCTTCTGTCAGATCCATCATTCCCTTATAATCGGTATAAGCCTCATAAACCTCCATAAGTGTGAATTCAGGATTATGCTTAACAGACATACCCTCATTTCTGAACATTCTGCCCATTTCATATACTTTTTCCATGCCACCTACAATAAGTCTTTTTAAGTAAAGTTCAGGTGCAATTCTTAGATACAAATCTATATCAAGTGTATTGTGGTGTGTAATAAATGGCCTTGCAGCAGCTCCTCCAGGAATAGTATTTAATAGCGGAGTATCCACTTCTATAAAGCCCCTATCATCTAAAAATTTCCTTATAGATTTGATTATATTGCTTCTTAATATAAATGTATTTTTAACTTCAGGATTTACTATTAAGTCAACATATCTCTGTCTATATCTTAAATCAGTATCCTTTAATCCATGCCACTTTTCTGGTAAAGGCTGCAGAGACTTAGATAGTAGTGTTATCTCTTTAACCTTTATAGATATTTCACCTTTATGAGTTCTAAATATTTCTCCCTTAACTCCTACGATATCTCCAATATCATATTTTTTAAAGAGTTCATAGCTTTCTTCGCCAACTTCATCTTTTCTGACATAGAGTTGAATTTTTCCGTATCTGTCTTGTAAATCACAGAAGCTAGCCTTTCCCATTCCTCTTTTGGACATCAACCTACCAGCAACTGAAGTGCTTTGTCCCTCTAATGACTCAAACCCGTCTACAATTTCTTTTGTTGAATTAGTCACATCATACTTGACTATTTTAAATGGGTCAAGATTTCTTTCCTGTAAATCTTTTAACTTTGCACGTCTTACTTTAAGTATTTCATTTAAATCCTCTTCTAAATTCATTTCATTAGCTTGCATTTTTTCTTCTGACATTTATATCCTCCAATAATTCAAAACATATTATGTTATTTTATTTATACTAATTTTCTAAACGGTAAAAGTAACTATTTATAACACTTTACAAACATACTTATATAGACTCACCAACTAAAGTTCTGTACAAATAATGCAGCGTACAGTAACTACAGTAGTTAATTTGCTAAAAGTATAAACCGTTATAATAGCTTATAGAAACTAGTATTATAGCGCCTAGAATCAACATGAAATTTTATATCGTAGAAAAATTTCATTATATCAGCAGCGTGTAAGCGAAGCGAGAGATATTTTCCCCACATGAAAATCAAAGCAGTCCCCCTCACTTATAGAAGTGGGGGAAATTTTCTTGCCTCGTTATAAAAAACAGTTTACATGATAATGTAAACTGTTATGATAATTATATATTAATTTTGCATCAAGTAGCAACATTTGTATATATATTTTTTCTACTTTGAAATTTCTAGTATTTTAAATTTCATTGTACCATCAGGAACCTGTACTTCTACAATATCATCCTTCTTATGTCCCATTAATGCTGCACCAACAGGTGATTCGTTTGATATTTTAGATTTAAGAGGGTTAGCCTCTGTAGAACCAACTATATGATATTCAACTTCTTCATCGAACTCCATATCATAGATTCTAACTTTTGAACCTAAACTAACCACATCAGTATTAACATCATCCTCATCTATTACTCGTGCATGCTTTAACATAGACTCAAGCTGTACAATTCTACCTTCCATTTGTGCCTGTTCATTCTTTGCTTCATCATACTCTGAATTCTCTGATATATCACCAAATGAAAGTGCCTGTTTAATTCTCTCAGCAACTTCCTTTCTCTTTGTACCTCTAAGATACTCTAATTCCTCTTCTAACTTTCTTAAGCCCTCGTATGTTAATACAACTTCTTTTGCTGACATTTGAAGCCCTCTCCTTTACTGTTGATTTTTCCCAACCACCCTGTAATAACTAAATACACCCTACATCTTATATCCTTACATATGTTTTATTATGCTTTTCATATAATACCTGTACAGCATCTTTAGAAAAATTATTAAGCTTTGGTCAGCTTTCTTTGATAACTTATTATAAATTACATATCTGCTAATGTCAAGAACCAGTATCCATATATTAACAATTGTATATAATTATACCTAATCATCGCTTGAAAAGCCTAGTCTCAAAATGAACTTTTCGTTTATAGGAAATACCATCATACCAGTGGTATATAAGCAAGGCAGCAGAGACTCTTACCGTTCGAAAACCAAAGCGGTCCCCTCAACTCATAGAAGTAAGGGTCATTTTCTTGCCTTGTAATAAAAGAATATGCGATATTATAGTATTTATACCTATAATCTAATATCATGATGAAGATAATTCATTTTCTTTTAGTATTACATCATGAGCTCCGCCCTCTTTAATACTAGTTGCTGATACAAGAGTTAATCTAGCCTTCTGCTGTAATTCAGGGATAGTTAATGCCCCACAATTACACATTGTAGATTTAATCTTATAAATAGTTGTATCTAAATTATCTTTAAGTTTACCAGCATATGGAACGTATGAGTCTACTCCCTCTTCAAAGCCAAGCTTGCTGTCACCGCCCATATCATATCTCTGCCAATTTCTAGCACGGTTAGAGCCCTCACCCCAGTACTCTTTAACAAAATTTCCACCAACTTTTATTTTCCTTGTAGGACTCTCATCAAATCTTGCAAAATACCTTCCAAGCATTACAAAATCTGCTCCCATAGCAAGTGCAAGTACAATATGGTAATCATGCACTATTCCTCCATCTGAGCATATAGGAATGTAAATGCCAGACTCTTTTAAGTACTCATCTCTCGCCACTGAAACCTCTATAATTGATGATGCCTGTCCTCTTCCAATACCCTTTTGTTCTCTTGTTATACAAATAGATCCACCGCCAATTCCTACTTTGATAAAATCAGCACCTGCATCTACAAGATATCTGAAGCCTTCTCTGTCAACAACATTACCAGCTCCAACCTTTACCTCTCCATTGTATGTTTCCTTTATCCACTTAATAGTATCAGACTGCCATTCACTATATCCATCAGAAGAATCAATACAGAGTAAATCAACACCTGCCTCAACTAATGCTGTAACTCTTTCCTTATAATCTCTAGTATTGATACCAGCACCAACAACAAGCCTTTTCTGGCTATCCAATAATTCATTGGGATTTTCTTTATGACTGTCATAGTCCTTTCTAAAAACTAAGTATACTAATCTGTCATTTTTATCTATAATAGGAAGACAATTTAGCTTGTGCTCCCAAATCATGTCGTTAGCTTCTTTTAAGGATATACCTTCATGAGCATATATAAGCTGTGAAAAAGGAGTCATAAACTCATGTACTTTTTGATCTAATGATGCTCTGCTTAATCTATAATCTCTGCTTGTTACAATTCCTAATAATTTCCCATTTGGTGTCCCATCTTCAGTAACTACTACTGTAGAGTGCCCTGTTTTTTCTTTTATATTTACAACATCTCTGAGTGTGTTATTTGGGCCTAAATTGCTGTCACTAGCTACAAAACCTGCTTTATACTTTTTAACTCTTCGTACCATTTCAGCTTGATTCTCAATGGTCTGTGATCCAAAAATAAAGGATATTCCCCCACACTTTGCCAAAGCAATTGCCATATTGTCATCAGAAACAGATTGCATTATTGCTGACGCAACAGGTATGTTCAATTCAAGTGCTGATTTCTCTCCTAACTTATGCTTAATTATTGGAGTTTTCAAAACAACATTGCTTGGCATACACTCCTTTGTTGTTAAATTTGGTACTAAAAGATACTCACTAAATGTTCTTGATGGTTCACTATAATAATACGCCATTTTTATCCTCCCTAAATTTTATTCCCACTAAAGCTTAATTTTTTATCTCTATCGCTCAAAAAAGCAAAGAACAAATGTCCTTTGCCTATCGGTAAAAACCGATACAATATATGCTAATAGTTTGACTTCTGACTTTATATAAATCACTCAAATACTTTTTGTGGAATATATTTTTTGAATGATTCTACCATTTTAGCATGTGGCTCAAAAAAAACAAGGGTTTTCTTGCCCTCCTTAATAACCGAAATAAAATAAACATCTGACGAATCCATAGAAGAAACTGCAACAATACGATTTTTATTATTTTGATTATTATAATCATATTTACCACTTGTTAATTTTGCTATCATTTCAAAATCTTTAAATGAGCCACTGAATATTCTTTTTCTCTTTCTTTGAGCAATTATCATGTCAATATCCAAATCACCATTAGTTACAATGTACTCATATTCTATGCTTCTGTTCCTTATTAGCACATAGCCTAAATATCCTATACCAACAACAAACAAAGGTATAAAAGAACCTAGAAACCTAAAAGAAAGTACAACTAGTATCAGAAATAATGACAATAAGATAATTCCAAAAATTATGGCAAAATCTATAATGTTTTTCTTTTTCTTTACTATTTTCTCTAAAAATATATCCACTCTATTCCCTCCCAATAACTTATAACCGACCTTCAAATTACTTAACAATTAAAATTAAATCTTGCTATAAATAATAATAAATAAATTAAATAATATCAAGTACTAATGCCAAGAAATAATAATAATTTTATATATATGTATATTATAATGAATTCTATCATTAATAATCATTTTTTTCAAACTATATTAAATAATTGAAGAATAGAGCATATATTAATAGTCTCCATCTCGCTTTCAGCAAGTTAATTAATATAGGCCAAATATCCGGTTTTATTGATATGATAGTCTAGTTTAGAATCAGCTAAAACAGCTTTGTATGTACATATTATTTTTTTAGCAATTAAAACTCACAAAAGGGTATTACCATTTTAAAATAAATAGAGGATGGCATAATGCCACCCTCATTTAAATATTTACTTTTAGTACATGCCACCCATTCCACCTGGCATTCCGCCACCTGGCATAGCTGGAGTTTCTGGTTCTGGTTTGTCAGTAACAAGACTCTCTGTTGTAAGTACCATTGCAGCAATAGAAGCAGCATTTTGAAGAGCTGATCTAGTAACCTTTGCAGGGTCAACTATACCATTTTCAATCATATTAATATATTTTTCATTTAATGCGTCAAATCCAATGCCCTTTTCGCTAGCTTTGATTTTATCAACTATTACTGAACCTTCAAGACCTGCATTTGCAGCTATTTGTCTTACTGGCTCCTCAAGTGCTCTAAGTATAATCTGGATACCTGTCTTTTCATCGCCAGTTGCTGTTTCAGCTAACTTTGCAACATCAGGTATTACATTTAATAATACTGTACCACCACCAGCTACGATACCTTCTTCAACAGCAGCTCTTGTAGCAGCAAGTGCATCTTCAATTCTAAGCTTCTTTTCTTTCATTTCAACTTCAGTAGCAGCACCAACTTGAATAACTGCAACACCACCAGAAAGTTTTGCAAGTCTTTCTTGAAGCTTTTCTCTATCAAAATCAGATGTTGTATCCTCAATCTGAGTTTTTATTGAATTTATTCTATTCTTAATAGCCTCAGGGCTTCCTGCACCATCAACTATAATTGTATTTTCCTTTTGAACAATTACCTGTCTAGCTTTACCAAGCTGAGCAAGAGTAGTTTCTTTTATGTCAAGACCTAATTCCTCAGTAATAACTTCTCCACCTGTTAAAGCTGCTATATCCTGAAGCATAGCCTTTCTTCTGTCACCAAATCCAGGTGCCTTTACAGCTACGCAAGTAAATGTACCTCTTAATTTGTTAACAACTAAAGTAGCTAAAGCTTCTCCTTCAACATCTTCAGCAATAATTAAGAGTTTCTTTCCCTGTTGAACTATTTGTTCAAGAACTGGGAGTATATCCTGAATATTTGTAATTTTCTTATCTGTTATAAGAATATATGGATCTTCAAGAACAGCTTCTAATTTATCTGTGTCAGTAACCATGTATGCTGATAAATATCCTCTGTCAAACTGCATACCTTCAACAACTTCAAGGTTTGTGCCCATTGTCTTGGATTCTTCAACAGTGATAACACCATCATTTGTTACTTTCTCCATTGCATCAGCAATAAGGTTTCCAATTACTTCATCATTAGCAGAAATAGTTGCAACCCTTGCTATATCTTCTTTTCCCTTAATTTTTTGGCTATTTGCTTTTATCCCAGCAACTGCAACATCAACAGCCTTTTGTAAACCCTTCTTCAAAATCATTGGGTTAGCACCTGCTGCAACGTTTTTCATACCTTCTCTGATTATTGCTTGTGCAAGAAGAGTTGCAGTAGTAGTACCATCACCAGCTACATCGTTAGTCTTAGTAGCAACCTCTTTAACTAACTGAGCACCCATGTTTTCAAATTTATCATCAAGCTCAATCTCTTTAGCTATAGTAACACCGTCATTTGTAATTAAAGGTGAGCCAAATTTCTTATCTAGAACAACATTTCTTCCCTTTGGTCCAAGTGTAACTTTTACTGTATCAGCTAATTGATTAACACCTTTTTCAAGTGCACGTCTAGCGTCTTCACCGAATTTTATTTCCTTTGCCATCTTTTAATGCCTCCTATTTAATTATTCAACAACAGCAAGAATATCTCCCTGCTTCACTATAGTATACTCCTCACCGTCTAGCTTTACTTCAGTTCCGGAATATTTGCTTGTAAGAACTTTGTCTCCAACTTTTACTTCCATTTTAACTTCTTTTCCATCTACTACTGTGCCTGGTCCTACCGCAACGACCTCAGCAACTTGTGGCTTTTCCTTAGCACTGCCTGGCAATACTATACCACTTTTTGTAGTTTCTTCACACTCAAGCATCTTAATAACTACTTTATCACCTAATGGTTTTATTATCATTGTTTTACCTCCCTAAATTTTGTATCTGTTAGCACTCACCATTGCCGAGTGCTAATTATCATGTTATTATAATATCTATTGCATAGAATATTTTCAAACATTCTATATCAATAAAAATAGCTATATTGGGGAATGATTAAAGATTGCAATAGCAAATTGTGGATTTTTCTTCAATTTGCTTCTGATTTAAGCAATTATATTATTAATATAATATCTTATTATTAAAGTTCAATTTTACTTCCCTCAATGCTTTTTCAAAAGCAACTAGTGAAATGTTATATTTTTGAATTAGTTCTTCTTTCTCACATTCAATATAATATAACATGCAATAATTGTATTCCAATGCTGCAGCATAAGCCTCCACATTGCATTTAGATATATCAAGAGGCTTTTTAGTATGGCTTATACAATCATTTAATATGCATATTATTTCCTTCTTATAAGATTGAATATACATTATTTCCCTATGATTTATTGCACATTCAATAATAGGCAAGTACTTTTTACTTATCTTTGTTTTTGGCTCACTTATCTGAGAATATATTTTACGATACCTGTAGGGATCGTACATGGGGTGCCTGACTTCTTGACATATTGTATATACTTTGCAATATTCATCAATTACATGTATACTTTCATCATCTATGGCATTTGAATATATATAACCTTTGATGTCTTCTAACCATGCCATAAGTTCAATATTATCTTTACCCAATGATGCTAGAATTCTATAAGTTTTTTCAAAATTCTCAACACTTCGAGTAAAAGCATATCCTAATAATAACGCAGAAAAAATGAGCTGATCAGAATATTGCGTTATATACATTTCCAAAAGAATAATAAGTTCGTCAGCTCTATTAAACACTATTAATGTTGTGACGGCGCAGAGAAGATCTTCTCTGCATTCTATATTCCCTAAAGTTAATGTCTCTAAAAATCTCTTTACTTTTTTGTGTTTCTTTTCATGTGAAAGCACATATAAGCATAAACAATTTGCAAACATATTATATTTATCTATAAGTCTGACTGTCATTCCAACATAGTTTGCACGTTCATAGCTGCGCTGTTCTAATAAAGCTAAAGTAAGTAAATTTCTGGCTTCTAAATTAAAAGGATGCAAGCTTACTGATTTATATAACTCCCTTATAGCATTATTTAGTTTGTTGTCCTCAAAATACTTCTTTGCATATCTTAAACTAGCAATTGAACGTCTATCAAATTGACTGCCTTGAGGCATATTTTCATAAAGCTTCAAGTAAAAGATCATTTCTGTTACTTCTTCTGAAAACTCCCCATCATTATTAAAATATAGGTATTTTTCAAAATATTCAGCAGCTTTACTAATATCATCTAGTTCAAGACTATTACATCCTAACCCAAAAAAGCAATCAAACATAGTTGGATCATAATTTAAAATTATGTCATTAAATATCCTGTTTGCTTCTTTAGGTCTTCGCATTTCTGACAAAAAGCAAGCAATATTAAATTTATATTCACAATTATCCGGTTCTAGTTCTATAGCTTTTTGCACATTTTTAAAAGCAGCGCTCAAATTATTTTTGTCTGCACAACGCAAACTCTTTGAAAAATAGAACTCTGGATTATTTCGATATTCATCTATGCACAGTAAATTATTTTTCACTTATCTTCTTCCTTTTAACTCACCATATACGTCTTCAAGAGTTAAACCTCTTTCAACTAATAATACTAACAAATGATATATTAAATCAGACACTTCATATCTAATTTCATCTTTAGATTTGTTTTTAGCCGCGATAATAACCTCAGCTGCTTCTTCTCCAACCTTCTTAAGTATCTTATCCAAACCCTTTGTGAATAAATAGTTTGTATATGAACCTTCTTTTGGGTGCACTGTTCTGTCAACAATTACATCATAAACTTCTTGCAGAATCTCTGCAGTTGGCTTTTCGTCATCAACTATTTCAATTTTTTCTTCCCATTTTTCATTTATCATTGTTCTATAAAAACAGGTTCTGCTTCCAGTGTGGCAAGCTGCATCTATTTGCTCTGCTTGGATTAGCAAAGTATCTCCATCGCAATCAAGCTTTATTGATTTCACCAGCTGAAAATGTCCTGATGTTTCACCTTTCAGCCAAAGTTTATTTCTGCTTCTACTAAAATAATGTACTTTTCCGCTCTCTAAGGTTTTATCAAAGGCTTCTTCATTCATATAAGCTACCATTAAAACTTCTTTTGATTTATAGTCTTGTGTAACTACAGGAATAAGCCCTTTTTCATCAAATTTCAACGCTTCCTTTAAATTATTCATTTAGTATTCCTCCTAGCTTTTTGTATGTAAACGCGAAACAAAAACCGCTAAAGTCTAGTTTCAATTCCATTGTTACTAAGATATTGCTTCAAATCTTTTATTTCCATTTCTCTAAAATGAAAAAGTGAAGCAGCAAGCACAGCATCGGCCTTTCCTTCAACTAACGCATCCTTGAAGTGCTCCATTTTCCCAGCTCCTCCTGATGCAATTACAGGAATCTTAACATTTTCAGATATTGTTCTTGTAAGTTCAATATCATATCCATCCTTAGTACCATCTTTGTCCATGCTGGTCAAAAGTATTTCGCCTGCACCAAGCTTTTCCGCTTCAATAGCCCACTCTACAGCATCTTTGCCTGTATTAACTCTTCCGCCGTTTAAATAAGTATCCCAACCTGATCCATCTTGTCTTCTTTTGGCGTCAATTGCCAATACAACACATTGGCTTCCAAACTTCCATGCAGCTTCAGATATCAACTCAGGTCTTTTTAGCGCAGCTGAATTTACACCTACCTTATCGGCACCAGCTTTAAGAATTTCTCTGAAGTCCTCAGCTGTCCTTATTCCTCCGCCTACTGTAAACGGAATAAACACTTGCTCAGCTACTCTTCTTACAACATCAAGCATAATAGCTCTAGCATCTGAAGATGCAGTTATATCAAGAAAGGTCAGTTCGTCAGCTCCTGCTTTGTCATAAAAAGCAGCTGCTTCCACCGGATCTCCGGCATCAATTATATTTACAAATTGAACTCCTTTTACAACCCTGCCTGCATGTACATCCAAGCATGGAATAATCCTTTTTGTAAGCATTTTTTTACTCCTTTAAAGATTCTATTGCTTCTATTAAATTAATATTCCCTGTATATAGTGCTTTTCCAACAATAACACCACTAACTCCAGTAGCTTTCAAGCTTGTTATATCCGCTAAGCAACTTACTCCGCCCGATGCAATTACATCTATCCCTACTGATTTTGCCATATCCTCCATAGCTTCAAGATTTGGCCCTTTTAACATTCCATCCCTTGATATATCAGTATAAATAATTGTTTTTGTTCCTAAAGCTTCAATTTTTTTAGCAAAATCAATTGCTGTAAAGTCACTTGTCTTTTCCCAGCCGTGAATAGCTACCATTCCATCCTTTGCATCAATACCAACCACTATTTTTTCTTTATACTCATTAAGTGCAAGCTTAAGCATTTCTGGGTCATTAACGGCAGATGTACCCAAAATCACTCTGCTCACACCATTTGAAAGAACTGTTTCAATAGTGTTCAAGCTTCTGATTCCTCCGCCTAACTGAACAGGAATAGTTAACTTGGAAGCTATCTGCTTAATTACCTCTAAATTATCAGAATTACCTGATCTAGCTCCATCTAAGTCAACTAAATGTAAATACTCTGCTCCTTGGCTTTCCCACTTCATTGCCATTTCTACGGGATTATCTCCAAATACCGTAACTTCACTGTAGCTGCCTTGCTGTAGCCTAACACATTTACCATTAATAATATCTATTGCAGGATAAATAATCATTTTACTCAAATAGTTAACCTCCAAGAATACATATATCCACGTCAATATTTACTATAAACTACAATCACTGAGCATGGATTCAGTAATTATTTTAACTTTCACAATTTTGTGTTCCAAACCATTCACAATCTCCCGTACCCTAGACTTTTATAAGTACAGGTTAACAGTTCAAACTTAAATACTTGCAAAATATCTAAGTATTGTAAGTCCTACATCTCCGCTCTTTTCAGGATGAAACTGTGTCCCCATAACATTTCCTTTGCATACAGCTGCATCAAATTTAATGCCATAATAGCAAGTTGCTGCTACATCTGATTCCTCCTGTGCAGTCAGGAAATATGAGTGAACAAAATAAACATAGCTTTTTTCTTTTATACCTTTAAAAATACCGTCATTCTGTTTTATTTCGAGACTATTCCA
The DNA here is from genome assembly GCF_005473905.2 of Ruminiclostridium herbifermentans. Lineage (NCBI taxonomy): Bacteria > Bacillati > Bacillota > Clostridia > Eubacteriales > Oscillospiraceae > Ruminiclostridium > Ruminiclostridium herbifermentans. Next base: position 831,099 of record NZ_CP061336.1, on the reverse strand, counting down.
CCCCATATGCGGAACCTTCAATCCCATATCAAGAGGAAATTGGGTTACACTGCCTTTCAGCATTCCAAGACCTTTCACCATTTCCCCGCCTTCTGTGCTGTAATCAAATAAAAGCTGCATACCTAAACATATTCCTAATAACGGGGTTCCCTTTTTCGCTACTTCTTCAATGACTGGTATCATATTTATTTTTTCAAGACTATTCATAGCATCAGCAAAAGCACCAACACCAGGTAAAACCACCTTATCAGCAGCTAGTATCTCACTATGATCCGAGGTTATTTTTGAATCAAATCCGATGTAACTAAATGCTTTGTTAACACTTGCCAAATTACCAACGCCATAGTCTATTATAGCAATCATACTAACCTCCCACGCCCATTTTGGGCATACAAATATAGTTGAGCCTTCGTGGAGGGACCTCAGTTTCTTAAGATAAAGAAAACAATTTGAACTTCCTCCACATCGTCAAAAATCCACATGTGGATTTTTTGTGCTCGAAAAACCACCATGTTTGTACAAACTTTTGTTTCGAGTTGATAACCTCCCATACCTACTTTGGGTATAAAACATAGTAAATTTTTCGTAGAGAAACTTCTGCTTTTTAAGATTAAGAATACAGATTGAACTCCATCCACCTACAAAACATCATATTACTTACTATTTGCTATGTAGCTGATAACCCTAAAGCCCATTTCGGCATAAATATATGGTTAATTACTCGTAGTAGAGAAAAGAACTTATTTAAATTTAACTCCTGTTATTCTCTCATATGCTTCTATATATTTTGCCTCAGTTTTTTTAATAACTTCTTCAGGAAGCTTCGGTGCAGGAGGCTGCTTGTCCCATGTAAGTGTCTCAAGATACTCTCTTAAATACTGCTTGTCAAAACTCTTTTGTGCTCTTCCAGGCTGATATTCATCCATTGCCCAAAATCTTGATGAATCAGGAGTACAAACTTCATCTCCTACTACTAATTCACCATTTGATATACCAAATTCAAACTTTGTATCTGCCAATATTAAGCCTTTACTTTCAGCATGTTTGCTAGCCTTCAGATAAAGATTGATGCTGGCATCTCTTAGCTTGTTTGCCATTTCAACTCCAACCTTGTCACAAAGTCCTTCAAAGGAAACATTGATGTCATGTCCTTCTGACTCTTTTGTAGAAGGAGTAAATATAGGTTCAGGTAACTTATCAGCTTGTTTCAAACCAGCTGGAAGCTTTATTCCACATATGCTGCCTGTTTCATTGTATTCTTTTAATCCAGAGCCCTCTAAATATCCTCTTACTATACATTCTGCAGGAACCATATCTATCTTCTTTACAAGCATTGATCTGCCTTCAAGTTCCTCTTTAAATGCTGATAACTCTTTTGGATATTGGTTTACATCAGTAGTTATAACATGGTTTCCAATAACATCCTTTGTATAGTCAAACCAAAAAGCCGAAATACTGTTAAGAACTACTCCCTTATTTGGTATCAGTTCAGAAAAAATAACATCAAAAGCTGATATTCTATCTGTCACAACTATAAGCAGCTTATCACCTAAATCATAAACATTTCTAACTTTCCCCTTAATAAATAGCGGCAATCTAATAAAATCTGTGTTATTAATAAGCATTTATAACCTCCTATAAATTTTAATTTTTAATTACATGCTCTATTTCTAAATATCTTTATCTTATTTTTCCAGCCAGTTAAAATCAAACCAGCTACATACTTATTTTTTAATTTTGAAAATTCGTAGTTTTTTACAACGTTTGTTTTCGAATTATTTGAAATCTCTTAACCTTAAATTATTTATCATTTAAAATTGCCATTATCACAGCATTCCTTTAGTAGACATAACGCCAACTATTCTAGTATCTATTTTTGTAGCCTCATCCAATGCTCTTCCAAAGGCCTTAAACATTGCCTCAATTATATGATGACAATTGGTTCCATGCAAAAGCTTTATATGTAATGTAATTCCTGCATTAAATGCAACCGCTCTAAAGAACTCTTCAACTAACTGGGTATCCATTTGTCCGACCATCTGTTGTGAAAATTCAGCATCAAATACAAGAAAGGGTCTATCGCTCAAGTCCAAAGACACCTGAACTAGGGACTCATCCATAGGCACAAAAGCAGTTCCATATCTTTTAATTGATTTTTTATCGCCTAATGCCTGTCTTATGGCTAGTCCTAAAGCAATACCAGTATCTTCAACTGTATGATGTGCATCAACTTCCAAATCACCCTTCACATCGAAGTCTGCATCCATCAATCCATGTTTAGTAAATAAAACCAGCATATGGTCAAAAAAGCCTATACCAGAATTACAATTACAGTCGCCTTTTCCGTCAAGATTTATTTTAAGCTTAATCTGTGTTTCCTTAGTGTTTCTGTTTACTAAGCCCTCTCGCAATAGTATCCCTCCATCCCAACAATTTGTCGAACTTTTTTCCGATTTTTTTGTATAATGTTCGCTATTTATTATAACAGATAGTAGAAAGTTCATCAAGAAAAATGCTATTTTGTTCATTTGTACCTATGCTAATCCTTAGACATCCTGTCAATAAAGGCGCTAAGCCAAAGTTTCTGACAAAAATCCCCTTTTCGCATAGCCTATTATATACATCATTACAATTGTCAACTTTCACAAGTATAAAATTAGCATATGATTTATAAACTTCTACACCTTTTATATTAGACAATTTCCCAATCATCCACTCTCTTTGCTCTATTAGATATTCAATATTTTTATTTATCTCCTCTTTGTCAGATAAAATCAGTTGCGCAATATACTGAGAAAGGGAACTAATATTATATGGAGGTCTAGCCAGATTAACAGCACTGGCCAATTTTTTGCAGGATATTGAATACCCGCATCTTATTCCAGCCAATCCATAAGCCTTTGAGAAGGTTCTAAGCACCAACAGATTTTCATATTCCTTAACATATGGTATCACCGTATTATCACAGAACTCTCCATATGCCTCATCGACTACAACAATAGATTTACGGCAGTATTTCACCACATCAATCACATCTGAAACAGACATTATATTACCTGTAGGATTGTTTGGATTACAAATATAAATAATTTTGGGCTGTTCCTTTTCATATGCCTCAAGGATAGTTTCTTTTGAATATTCATATCCATCCTCTGGATTTAGCAGATATTTTACAGGAGTGCCTCCTGCAATCAAGCATGAATCTCTATACATGCTGAAGGAAGGAACAGGGTAAAGAATCTTATCTCCAACTCCTATGAATACATTTGTCATTACTTGAATAAGTTGATCAGAGCCAGTCCCTACTATTATACCTTCTGAATCCACATCCCAGTGTTCTGAAATTGTTTTTCTTAATTGTATTGAGTCAGTATCTGGATATAAATTTAGCTGGGGATCATTCTTTATAAATTCGGACAACTTTTCTCTTACTGTTAATGGTAAATTAAATGGACTTTCATTTGCATCTAATTTAATTTTATATGGCTGCTGATTTGCATTATACGGCGTAAAAGACCGTATTTCAGGTCTTATTAATTCTTCTATCATATTAACCTCCCACGCCTCATTTGGGCATAAAATTTTGGTAAAGACTTCGTGGATGCATCTCCGTTTCTTGAGATTAAGTTAAATAATTTGAGCCTCTTCCACACCGTTTAAAATCCACTTGTGGATTTTTGTTGCTCGAAAACGCAGGATTTTTGAGCAAACTTTGCTTTTAAGATTTTTGAATTATTTATTTTCTCCCTCAAATCTCACTTTAACTGCATTTGCGTGTGCATCTAAAAGTTCGGCCTCCGCAAATCTGGCAATATCCTTGTAAGTTTTTTCGAGTGCTTGTCTGTTATAATATATTAAACTGGATTTCTTTAAAAATTGGTCTACATTCACTGGAGAAGAAAATCTCGCAGTTCCACTGGTAGGCAGAACATGGCTTGGCCCTGCCATATAATCTCCCAACGGTTCTGGAGAATAATTCCCAACAAATATTGCGCCTGCATTTTTAATTAACCCCAGCATGCTCATAGGCTCATTTATGCATATTTCAAGGTGTTCAGGAGCTATGTTATTTGAAACTTCTATAGCCTGCTCAATATTGTCAACCAAAACTGCAAATCCATAATCCTCTAATGACTTTTCAATAATTGATTTCCTGCTCAAATTAGCTAACTGCTTTTCAATCTGCACAGCAACTTTCTTCACAAGGCTTTCATCATCTGTAATTAGAACAGATGATGCCAACATATCGTGCTCTGCTTGAGAAAGCAGGTCAGCAGCCACATATTCAGGCTTTGCTGTAGAATCAGCTATCACCAATATTTCACTTGGACCTGCAAACATATCAATATCACATTCTCCAAATATCAATCTTTTTGCTGTAGCTACATAAACATTTCCTGGCCCGCATATTTTATCCACTTTAGGTATTGTCTCTGTACCATAAGCCATTGCTGCAATAGCCTGAGCACCGCCCACTCTATATACTTCATCAACTCCAGCTTCTCTAGCTGCAACTAATATAGCTGGATTGACACTGCCATCTTTAGAGGGAGGAGTACACATAATTATTTTTGAAACTCCTGCGACTTTTGCAGGAATAGCAGTCATTAAAACAGAGGATATTAGCGGAGCTGTGCCTCCTGGAACATATAATCCCGCCTTTTCAATTGGACGAACTAATTGTCCTAGCATTGAACCGTCTTCATTTGGACTAATCCAACTGTTCTGCAGTTGTTTCTCATGAAAGTTCCAGATATTTTGCTTAGATTTTTTAATTGTTTCTAATAATTCAGCATCAACTTCAGCATAGGCAGCAGTTATTTCAGCCTCCGAAACCTTAATCTCCTCAATATCAGCCTTATCAAATCTCTTGCTATAATCCTTTAACGCTTTATCGCCCAATTTTCTCACGTTCTCCAAAATGTCAGCAACAACACTCATTATACTTGCTCCATCTGAAGACTTTGTTCTCTGAATTAGTTTATTATACAAGTTGTTCGCAGCTACTTGGTTATTGTCATTACGTAAATCTACAATATTAAACATATAAACCTCCCACACCCCCATTGGGTACAAAATTATGTCGGAACAATCAGCGAAAAACACTGATTTACTAAGCTTACAGCTACTTTCTGACAGTTCTAATTACAGACACACTGTCAAAATATATTTTATGTTTTTTGCTCAAATAAATCATGTTGGTACTAACTTTGTTTTGCATATTAAAACAAGCTTACATTTCTTTGATACCATCTAACAGCACAAATAGTAAAGAAAAGTTTTGTATCAAACTTAAATTAAGCTTTCATAAAATTAAGCTTCTTTGTTTTTCAGCTGTTCTGCTATACCGCTTACTATTCTCTGAATACGTTCATTCTCCATTTTCATACTAACTCTATTTACAATCATTCTAGCACTAATATCAGCAATTGTATCTAATACTACCAAACCATTTTCTTTTAATGTACGTCCACTTTCAACAAGGTCTACAATAACCTCAGCTAAGCCTACCAATGGAGCAAGTTCAACAGAACCATTTAGCTTAATAATCTCTACACTTTCTCTTCTAGTTTTTTCGAAATAATTTCTAGCTATATTTGGATATTTAGTTCCAACTCTTTTTATATTTAACTCCTCAATCTTACCTTCCAACTCTTTAGGCCCTGCAAGGCACATTCTACAAGCCGCAAATCCTAAATCCAGCACTTCATATAGATTTCTGCCTTCTTCAAGAATAGTATCCTTTCCCACAATTCCTATATCAGCAGCTCCGTATTCAACATATGTAGGAACATCAGCAGGCTTTGCCAGAAAAAACTTAATTTTATTATTTTCATCTGAAAGTATCAGTTTTCTTGTTGAAGACTTTAGCTCTGAGCAGTCAATTCCTATTCCTTCGAATAATTCCATTGCCACGTCTGTAAGCCTTCCCTTTGATAATGCAATTGTCAAATATCTCATAATTGTTTGCCTCCATTTAATCATCTATCAAAACTTCAAATAATCTTTTCAATTAAACTTTTCAATTAACAATTAAACTCTTGAATTACTATAAATAAGTCTATACCTCTATTTTGCTATACTCCAATAAATATGAGCTCATCTGCCTTTATGTATTTTTACTCAGCTATAGCAAAACATTTATTACTACTTGCCTTCCTATAATATAGTTATAAAGTCTAAGTTAGAATTTTACTCTAACCTATAGTTAACATATAACTATGTTTGCAACAGCGTTAACCCTTAGCTTTTATTACAACTGTATTAGGGAAGCACCAAGTATTTCTGTCTGATTGTCTCAAACAATAAACCGCTGCTTATACAGACAATCTTTAACATTGATTTAAGTTAGTTACAATATTTTAATGTAAAAGCAATATAGTATTACTTGTTGAGCAACTCATTATAACTGGTTTCTTTTGTAGTGTTATTAACTATATCATAAATAGTAATTTTACCCTTGTCTTCAATATAAATAACACCACCTATTTGTTTTGCTTGTGCATAGCTGATACCCTGCTCAATTTCTTCTGTCAGCACCAAGGTCTCAATACTCATTGCTTGTTTTCTAAGTGCTTCAGCTATCTCAATTGCACTTTTTCTGTTGGCTTTTTTATAGCAAATCAGCGAATCCACACTTGGCTTTTCAAATGCCATCTGCGCTTTCTCAAGTGCTGTCATTAACATATTTATTCCTAATGAAAAGCCTGTTGCTGGACAATCTCTTCCAAAGCTGGAGGTCAAGCTGTCATATCTGCCTCCCGAAAGTATGGGAAAGCCTACACCATGTGTAAAGCCTCTGAATATTATACCTGTATCGTAATTAAGTCCTTTTAGCATTCCAAAATCAACAGAAATATACTTTGTAAAGCCATAATCACCGAGTATCCCTATTACCTCTTCGATATTCTCCAAAGCAGCCAAGCTTCTGCTGTTTTTTGTTGTTTTCTTGAGTTCTTCTATAACTTCAATTGAACCAAATAAACCAGGTAGCTTTATAATAAGCTTTCTCAGCTGTTCACTCATTTTGTAGCTGTTTGCTATTTGTTCTACTCCAACGATATCTTTTCTATCGATTAGCTTTGATATCTTAATGGTGTCTTCATTAGTAAAGCCAGCTTCTTCTGCCAAGCCTTTAAAGAATTCAACCTGACCTATATCAATCTGGAAATTCTCTAAACCTGCAGTTTTAAGCACATTTATGGCAATGGCTATAATCTCTGCATCACTCTCAGAAGAATAATCACCCAAAAGTTCAACACCAGCTTGTGTAAACTCATTCTGACGGCCACCGCCCACTTCATTAAATCTAAAAACATTTCCAATATATGAATATTTAATTGGCAGCTTTAAATCACGATTTTTAGTTGCTGTAATTCTAGCAACAGGAACTGTTATATCAGGTCTTAATACAAGAATCCTTCCCTTTTGGTCAAAAAATTTAACCATTGATTCTTGCGGAAAGTGCTCTACTTCTGAAGAAAACACATCAAAAAACTCTATCGTTGGAGTTTCCACTTCATAATAACCATAGGCTCTGAATGTGCTACGGATTTTACTTTCCAATTCTCTTTTTGCATAACATTCATCAAACAAAATATCCTGTACACCATCTGGCGTATATATTTTCCATTTTGACATAAATCGTTCTCCCCTTAGAAGTTTTTGTATTAACAAAAAATAACTAACATCATCTACTATCTCTCTACTTTATTACACTAAAGTTATAAAGTAATAAATCAGTAAATTACATTAATTATATTCGATTTTTTAATTAGAGTCAAGCTTTTTAGAAAAATTTGGAGATATGTGAATTACACAACAAAAAAAGTTTTAGAAAAAATAATTTTTCTAAAACTTTTTATAAAATATTTAAGTATCTTTTTCACAAATTGGCTAAAGCCAATGCAACTAATACATACAATCTGTTATATAGCTTTATAATTTTCTGATATCCACCTCCTATATTCATTCTATATCTATATGCGCTTTTCTCTTTTATGATTTGCCCGAAAAGGGGTTAGAACGGACAAATATAAAAAATCAAATTTACAATAGACTTATCAAATATTATATACCATAAATAAATACTTTAAGGGATATTAAACCTATTAATATTGCAAGAAAAACAAAAGGAATAATCATAAATTGCACAAACATCTTTTCACGTTGTTTCTCTAATGTTACAAAAGAAAGAAACATGGCGCCTCCTGTAGAGAACGGAGAAATAACAGTTGTTGAATCACCTACACTAACTGCAGAGAATAGAAGTCCTGGATTTATACCAGTTATATCAGCAATTCCAGATACAAGAGGATATAAAGTAGGATAAACAACTCCTGGCCCATCTGAAATAAAGCTCATTAAGCCGCTACAGCCTGCCATTATAACAGGAATTAGCTTTGGTGTTACATTAGTTCCTACAAGTTCAGCCAACTCTTGAATGATACCACATTTCTCACCTACACCAACTAACAGCCCCATACCCGTAACTAATATTAGGGTACTCCACGGTATTTTACGAAATACTTCTTTTTCATCGCCTAGCTTTAATAAAAAGCTTATTGTTGCACCTATTAATGCCGCAAAGGTGAAATCAAATTTACTCTTAACTAATTCTATAACCGTGTTGTTAGGGAAAATTAAACCAAGCAGATTTGGGGATAGATACATTAAAATAACAAAGGCAATTATACCAATACTAGTTGCCTGTTCTTTTGTAAACTCCGACGGTTTTTCCATAATAGCGGGTTTTAATTTATATCCTTTTAAAATAAAATAGAAAAGAATAAAAATAAAAGTATGAAACATCATAGCATTTGAAAAAACCATTTGTTGAAGCGTACTTGCCTGTTCTGAATATTCTGTTCTTTCTATCAAACCCCTAACCAGCTGACCTACTACACTCAATTGTGATAAAGAAATCCCGGATGCTCCACAAGTTACTGCAATTACTCCAAGCAACGGGTTCATTCCGGAAATAGCTGCAATTTTTAATGTTATAGGAGCCATAACAACCGTTGCGACATAAGGCCCCCCGCCAGATCCTGCGATTAAGACGGTAATTAGAAAGATTCCTATAGGAATCATGGCAGGAATGGTTCTAAAACGATAAATGAACTTTATAGCCAATTTTTCGATTGATCCATTAGACGATGCAAAACTATAAAACAAGCTTATTGAGAATATAATTAAAAATAGCTTTGCAGGCCATATTTGAAACAATTCGCTGACGCTGACGTCAAGTACGGAAACTGACAAGAGATAGGCAAATACTATAGCAATGAAACCAATATTTACTTTAAATATAGAACCTATAACAATTACCAATACAATTGACGCCAAAAATATCAGAATGTCGTTCATTATTTTCCCCCCTACACGTTTGTAGAAAAAGAGAGTTTCCTGCAATGCATTCCCCACATTAGATGGAATGTCATTGCAGGGTTAGATTTATTTTTACCCAATTATATTAGAAAAAATTAGGCTCTGAAACTCCTTCTCTGAGTACAACTTTCAATGCATCATTCCTACAAGCAAGGGTACATCCGCCGCAACCTACACAACGATGAGGATCAACTTCAATATGTCCTCCCTCAACTGTATAAAGAGCCTGACATACATTGTCTACACAACGCTGACACCTAATGCATTTTTCACGATCAATATTTATAATGGTCTTTCCAGCCATCATATCAAGGTCTTGGTTATACTTAATGTATTGCTGGCTTATACCAACTATTTCTTGAAGGCTGTTATAACCTTGTTCTTTAACAAACTTTTTCATGAAGCTGATACCTCTTCTAATCAGACCATTACCCTGTTCAATAATTCCAGTACAAGGTTGTACGAGGCTTGCTCCTAACATCATAGCTTCAATGAAATGTTCAGGTTCAACTAAACCACCAGCTGCAGCAATATCCAAACCAGGAACATATCTTTTTACAGCAGCTACATCTTTATAACATGGAACTCTTAGGAATGAACCTGATACCATACAGAATGGGCTTCCGTCCATATATGGCCATTGTGGTTTTCCTCCATTATATATATCTGGTGGTGCCATACCTACTGCTGCATTAAACATTTGTACAAACTTAGCACCAGCACTTCTTGCTGCTTGAGCCATAGTGATAATACGAGGATATCCAGTTTCTGGAGTTAACTTAACACCTACTGGAATTTTAACAGCATCTACAACTGCTTTTGTGATTTCGTACACATACTTTTCATTATCTCCCATCAATAAACCTTGATATAGAGGAGTGTATTTATCTTGGAAATATCCTTGAAGAGTTCCATCAAGACCGCTTGGCAACGGACATCCAAGGTTAATCTCTATCATATCTACTCCCAATTCTTCAAATCTCTTCGCTCCGTCTACCCAGGTTTCGGCGATATTCGCAATTCCTCCAAGGTTTAATACAAGAGGTACTTCTTTAGGCTTTTTCTTTTGAAGTGCTTCAATCATGAACGCAAAACGGTCTTTGTTGAATTTACCAAAACCAGCATCCAATAAGAATGGTGAAGGCACAAAGTAAAAGCCTTCTGTTCCGTATGGATCCTTACCTGGAATTTTCAACATACGGTGACCTACTTTCTTACTTTTCCTTCTAAAAGGGACCTCTATTGTCTGGCAACGTTCTTGTATTAAGCGCTCTGTTTCTGGTGTAACATAGGTGCCTGCCATTATAATATAACCTGCACCAGCCTTCACATGTTTCATAAAAATATCTGAGTTAATGTCCACATACTCCTGAGTACTATTTGAGTGACCCCAATGCTCTCCGATGGCTCCTACACCAATTGGATTAGGAAATGTAAGGCCTCCAAACTTTACACTTAAATCTGGTCCTTTATCTGGCATTTCTGCTACCTCCTTGGAATTATGAAATATACTTCGTATGCTTAAAGTATAACCAAGGTTTTTTTATATGTGAAATGCTTTAAACAGATATCTGTTATACCATTACTTTATAATTAAAAAAATATTGCATCAGTAATAATCGACAAATTTTTTGTTATTTCTTATATTTATATTGTTCAAAATGTCGAAAAATGATATACTTATATTAATAATTTATAATAACTAATAATGAGGTGACTTTGCTTGACTATTTATGAATTAGAATGCTTTGTCGCATTAGCTCGTTACTTGAATTTTACCAAAGCAGCTGAGTATATGCATTTAACTCAGCCTGCGTTCAGTCGTCACATAATCTTTATGGAAAAAGAACTTAATGTAAATTTACTTTTTAGAAATAAACGCTCTGTATACTTAACTGCAGCAGGTGAGGCTTTTCTCGCTGAGGCAAAGAATATTTTGGAACATTATCATGAAGGGCTTTCCAAAGCATTACAAGCAGAAAAAGGAAATGTTGGCAGAATCAAAATCGGAATGTTAAGCGAGCAATTTAATGATTTGCTATCAAAATCCATTAAGATGTTTACTGAGAGTTATCCCAGCATTGAGGTTGAGATTAATGAATATACTAGTTCATCAATGATTTCAGCATTAAAAAAATATGATATAGATATTGGATTTACTATATCACCTGGAATTTCAGCTATTGATGACATAGTATGGAAGAGCAATATGAAATTTGAACAGGCTGTTGCACTTCCATGGAATCATCCTTTATCTGAAAGGGATTCCGTTGATATCAAAGAACTTGAGGACGAGATGTTTATTTTTCTTGATCCTGAAAATTTTGCTATCGTCAATGATGTTGCCTTGCAAATGTGTTTAGAGAACCATTTCAATCCACGCGTCGCAAAAAGGGCTACTTCCATCAGTGGATTGCTAACATTGGTTGAATGCGGTAAAGGAGTCAGTATTATCCCATATCATTTTAAAAACCAATTCAGCCATAAGGTGCATATCATTAAGTTATCAGGACAATGCAGTTCAGTGGAAAGGATATTTGCTTGGAGAAAAAATAATTCAAACCCATGTCTTCCACTTTTCATTAGTAAGCTAGTTACCGACAACTAAACGTACAACAATATGACATTGCGCTAATTTATATAGTTCTACGCCTCTTTCATTCTTGAAAGGGGCTTTTTCTATTTATAGTTGCGTATGTATATTATTTAAAATTGATTTTGTTAAGAAATTAACGACAGTTGAATGATATCCGTAATAACAGATATACAGTTTTAGCATTTCACAATGAGCATACATATCCTTTATACTTTTTTTAAGTAGTATTCTATCTAAGAATCCCTTTTGGCGATTCAAATTTAATGAAATCGATTTGAAAGGAGAATAAGTTTATGATACCTGTAACTGATGATGTTCTACAATTCGCTATGAATACCAGCTATGAAGATTTACCCGAAGAAATTATTCATGAAGCAAAGCGTAGTCTGCTTGACTCCATCGGTGCGGTTTTTACCGGTGCAGCTACAGAAAAAGGTAAAATGGCAATGAATCTTACAAGAAGGCTAGGAGGTACTCCAGAATCCTCTGTAATCGGTTCTACAATGAAGGTTTCATGTACCAATGCTGCCATGGTTAACAGTGAATTGATGTATTCACTAGATTTTGATGCAGTACCGCATGTCACACCTTTTGTAATTCCTTCAGTACTTGCAGTGGCTGAAAGTATTCACGCATCAGGAAAGGATGTAATTCTTGCCACCGTAATTGGACAGGAATTGGCAAGGCGAATTAATGATTCCATGAATGTTCTATTAGCTAAGGTAGCAGGAGATGCTAAAACACCAGATATATTCGGCAATAGCAATGAACATATGTTGGGTGCAAGCCTTGCAGTAGGTAGACTCCTAAATTTGGATAACGAGCAAATGGGAAATTGTCTTGGAATTGCTGGGTATCTATGCTCACTGCCTACAGGCAGAGATTGGGAAGATACCATGCCTAAATCAATAATTAAATATTCACCAGCAGGATGGAATTGTCAAGGAGCAGTGACTGCAGCATTATTAGCAGAACAAGGATACACAGGAAGCAGAAATGTACTTGATAGTCAATATGGTTTCCATGTATTTTACGGTGCTAGTGTATGGGATCCAAGCAAGATAGTAGATGATTTGGGTAAGACATGGAAATTCACTGATTGCCAGTACAAACTATATCCATGCTGTCGTTTTATACAAAGTTCAATCGATTGCCTGCTGGATCTGATGGAGGAACATAATTTCAAACCATCAGAAATAGAAAGTATTACTGCCTATAGTCTTCCTTTCTTAGCACATCCAGATCAGCATCAAGTTACAACTCAAATAGACACACAGTATAGTTTCCCTTATGCAGCAGCTGCAATTGTTCACGGAATAAAGCCTGGTGTAGACTGGCAGGATATGAATGTAATCAATGACCCAAAAATCCAAGCCTTTATGAAAAAGATAAATATACTTGGTGACCCAAGAGCAGGTGCAGAAAAAGCTAAAGATCCTAGAAGTTGGTATGCAAGAGTTGAGGTTGTAGCTAGAGACACAACATATACTCAAGAAACCTTATATTCTAAAGGAACTAATATGGATGGATATCGTCTCACCGATCAAACATTGATTGATAAATTTAAGCATAATGCAACTAGAATTTTGACTCAGAACAAAATTGAAAAAGCTATTAAAAACATTTGGGAACTTGAAAAGATGGATGATATTTCAGAGCTAATGAAATTAATTACTATCTAGTATTAACAGTTGTTATCATTTGCCACTCTATTATAGTAATGCATAATTAATGAAAGAGGTGAATCGAATGAATGATGCAAAAACATTAAAAAATGCTCCTGAAAAACCAATAAACAAATTGTCCAAAGGTCAGTGGATTGGAGCAATTATAGGAATTGTAGCTGCAATCATCGTATATCTGATTCCATTGAACATTGAGCCTGTTGCACAAGCAACACTGGCACTTACTGTATGGTTACTAATCTGGCTAATCGTCAGACCAATTGATTCAGGTTATACAGGTCTTATATTTATTTTAGGATTAATTCTTTTGAAATATCCTACTCCATCAATCTTTAGCTGGTTTACAATCAGCCCTGGTTGGTTTCAGATTTCAGCATTTGTAATAGCAGCCACAATGGTAAAAAGTGGATTAGCAAAAAGGCTTGCATACACCATAATGTATAGGCTTGGCGCAAATACAATACCTAAGTTTATGGCTGTAAGTGTTGTGGTGGTTTTTGTAATGATACTTTTAGTTCCATCACCTACAGCATTAATCGCAATAACTATTCCTCTTATGATTTTCGTTGCAGAAGCTTGGAATTTGCCAGCAAGAAGCGAATCTAAAAAGGGAGTTCCTCCACTGGCATTGGTGTCATTCTTCCTTCTCATACTTTGTGGTATGGCTGGAGCTTGGGTTAAGACAGGATTCAGTTTGAACTTGCTTACTCTTACAATGGCAAAGGTAGATATCGAATGGATGGAATGGTTTAAGCTTGCGGCACCTATAATTTGGATATTTGGCTTCGTAGCTGTTGTATTCTTAGTGCTATTCTTTAAACCTGACAAAAACATAATTGCTCCAAAAGAAGTGTTAAAAGCAAAAGTAGATGAACTAGGAGCCATGACTTCCACAGAAAAAAAGGTTCTTGGTATCATGATAGTAGTACTCATTCTTTGGATTACAGAATCAAAGCATGGTATTGCTACAGGCTGGGTAGCATTAGGAGCAGTATGTGTCTTCGCAATCCCTAAGCTTGGAGTATTTAAAAACTTCGATGAAGTTGTAGCATCTATCAATTGGCCTGTAATGTTCTTTATCACTGCATTCTCAGCTATGGCAACTGCTTTAAATTCAAGCGGAGCCAGCGCAGTAATTGCTGATATTATAAATGTATTTAAACCAGCTTCTGAAGTTGGGTATTATATTATAAGTTCTCTAGTTGGTACCTTTGGTACTGCCTTCCTCGGTGTAAATATGGTACAAGGTGTAATCATTCCATTTATTGTAGGTTGGTCTCAGGAACTAGGAATAGCAGCATCTAAGGGACTTCTGGCAGTTTGGCTTCCTACCGTACTTGGTGGTAATCTATTACCTTCACTTCTCCCTTCAGCTCTATTTGCTTGGACCTTTAAATATAAGGGGGAGAAATTGTTTACTTTTGGTGACGGTTTTAAAATTGCACTAGTTGCTTACTTTGCATTCTATGTGGTATCAGCAGTATTACATGTATCATATTGGAACCTGTTTTAGTTAAACAATTTTCAAAAATACGAATTACTGCCTAAATAAATCCTCATTACGTGAAAATGCAAAAAGTAGAAGGTGGAAAATTAAATTTTCCACCTTCTACTTTTTAATATTCATATAGTTTTTCAAAATTTGCTTACACATAACCATTTCAAAATCTTTTAATTCAGCACTTTAACCTTTATTCCAACACCTTCAAATTTGCCACTGACGCCAAAAGCCTTTTCATTCCAGCTCCTTCAAACTGTATTTCTAATATTTGGTCACCATTATCTGGTGTAACTTTTGAAATAGTTCCTCTTCCAAATTTTTTATGCTCAACTTTAATGCCAGTACTAAATCCTGATTTTGCTGTCACTGTTTTTGATGCTACATTATTTGCAGGTGCTCCACTAGAAGTTTTTCCACCCCAAATGTCTATTGGAGGTTTACCAACACCATTTGCTGAACTTCCAGCCGAGGCTGAATTCCCACCAAATCCACGAGTTACCAAGTTTGAATTCAGCAAATCCTTTAGGGACCCACCAGACACACCTTTATTTTTGTTAAAAGACTCCGCTTTGCCAGCATCTTGAGTACCAGCTTTTTGTGTAGTGCTATAAGTTCCTGAATAGCTGGAGGTTCCATAGCTAGAATTTCCGTTTTTGCTCCAAGTTGTAGTATTACCCCAGGAGGTAGTTTCCCTTTCAAAGGAATTTCTTGATGGCTTGAACGGATATTCAATTAAATTCTCTGGTATCTCTGATAAAAACCGAGAAGGTCTGTTATAGCTTGAGTTACCAAATAGCGTTCTAAAACGTGCATTTGATAAATATAGTTTTTCCCTGGCACGTGTTATTCCTACATAACAAAGTCTGCGTTCTTCCTCTAATTGCTCCGGTCCCTCTGTTATTGCTCTGTAGCCTGGGAAAACTCCCTCTTCCATTCCAGGTATAAAGACAACAGGAAACTCAAGTCCTTTTGCACTATGCATTGTCATCAAAACCACATAATCCTGTTCTTCCTCAAGGTTATCTAAGTCGGAAACCAATGATATATTGGCCAAAAATTCTTCTAAGCTGTTTAATTCATTTTGCTTTTCAAATTCTAAAGCAACTGATTTTAACTCTTTTATATTTTCTATTCTTGACTGTGCTTCAACTGTATTTTCAACTTCATATTCTTTTAAGATACCTGTATCATTTATTACCATATCGAGCAGTTCAGTAATGCTTATTGTTTCCTTTATTGTCCTAAGTCTTAGTATCATCTTTGCAAAAGCATCAAGTTTTTGTGCTGCTCTGCCTAAAGCAGAATATTCTCTTGCATCAGATATTATAGTAAATATAGATACTCCATTTTCAATGGCTATATTTTCCGCATGTTCAACAGTAGTGTCTCCAATACCTCTTTTAGGAACGTTTATAATTCTCTTTAAGCTGACATTATCAGCAGGATTTTGTATTAATCTCAGATATGCAATTATATCTTTGATTTCCTTTCTATCATAGAACTTCAGTCCTCCTACTATTTTATACGGCAAGCCCTCACGCATGAACATTTCTTCTAGTACGCGGGATTGTGCATTTATCCTGTATAAAACAGCAAAGTCCTTGAATTTTCTGTTTTCCTCATTTATTAATCTTTGAATCTCTCTAGCAGTGTACATTGCCTCTTCATGCTCGTTGTCATTTTCACATACAACAATCTTGTTTCCGCCTTTATTTTCTGTCCATAAGCGTTTGCACTTTCTACCTGTATTATTACTTATAACAAAGTTTGCAGCGTCCAGTATGTTTTGAGTAGAGCGATAATTCTGCTCCAATTTTATTGTCTTACAGTTTCTGAAATCCTTCTCAAAGTCAAGTATATTACGGATATTCGCACCTCTCCAACCGTAAATTGACTGGTCATCATCACCTACTACACAAAGATTCTGATGAACTTCAGACAGCATGCGCACTAGTGTGTATTGAGCCGTATTTGTATCTTGATACTCATCTACAAGAATGTATCTGAACTTTTTCTGATAATATTCCAAAACCTCCCGGCATTGTTTAAAGAGTTTTATTGTATTCATTATAATATCATCAAAATCAAGAGCATTATTGTTTTTGAGTTTTTTCTCATATAGTTTATATACCTTGGCAATTTTGCCCATCCTAAAGTCCGAGGCATAAAGCTTCTCAAAGTGTTCTGCATCTATTAACTCGTCCTTTTGCTTTCCAATAGTTTCAAGCACTGATTTAGGAGGAAAATTCTTATCACTCAAATTTAACTCTTTCAGACATTCCTTAATTACAACCTGCTGATCTGTTGTATCATAAATAACAAAACTCCTGTCATAACCGAGTTTTTCTATATCTCTTCTTAATATTCTTATACAAATAGAGTGGAAGGTACCTACCCACATGTCATTACTCAAATCACCAATGAGTGAGTCTATTCTTTCTCTCATTTCCCTTGCTGCCTTGTTTGTAAATGTTATAGCCAATATGCTTGATGGATAAACTCCCTGTTCCTTTATTAAGTATGCAATTCTATGTGTAAGAACTCTAGTTTTCCCTGAGCCGGCACCTGCTAATATTAAAAGCGGCCCTTCATTATGAAGTACTGCTTCCTTTTGTTCTTTATTTAACCCATTTAGTAATTCCATTTATTCCTCCAAAAAACATATAAAATTGAAATATATAAACTTATCAATATTTTTAAATCTGTAGTATAAATACACCACAATCCTTTTCGTACTACTTATGCAGCTTACTTGGTACAATCATTGGTTTGCCATAATAAGCTACACATTAACATAGCAGTACTAACCAGTATTTAGCCAAAAAACACCTTCAAAAAGTTATTATATCATAGGTACTTAGTATATTACTATTGTTAAAGTCTTCTGAGAAAAGATACTCAAGCTTGGTTACTATTCAGCCATTATTATATTAACTCTCCTCTACTGCAAGCTGCTTTATTCACTCTTTTTTGCTTACCTAAACTTAACTATATTCAACAATTTCCTGTATTTTAAAGCGGTGAGTGTTAATTTACCATCTCACCGCTGCTATATTAAGTAATTATTTTATATGTAACTGATTTCAGATATTATCTAACCTTTATACTGTCCTTTGCATACTTAGCTATTGGATCAAGGAAAAACTCAATAATCCTTCGTTTTCCTGTCTTTATCTCTACACTAACTGACATACCTGAACTAATGTTATTTACCTTTCCATCTACATTAATAGTATTTTTTTCAAGCTTAACTTTCATTTTATAAACTGACCCAAGCTTTTCATCATCTACTGAATCAGGGCTTATATACTCAACCTTCCCCTTTATGGTTCCATATTTCTGAAATGAGAAAGTGTCAAACTTAACTTCTGTCTCTTGATTTACTTCTACAAATCCCACATCCTTGTTTAAAAGGGTAGCTTCAACTATTAGAGGGGTACCATCAGGAACTATTGTTAATATAGGTTCTGCTGGAGTCACAACTCCTCCTATTGTATTTGAAGCTAAACCGTGAATAGTTCCATCAACTGGAGACGTCAGAGTTTGATATTGTTTACTTTTTCTAGCTTTTTCTAATTCACCTTCAAGAGCAGTAATTTTTTTATCGTTTTCTACAATTAAATCCATTGATGAAACGCCTCTCTGTGTCTCAATCTTATTTAATCCATTCTTAGCCTCATCTAACCTGCTTTTCGCTTGTTCTGCTGTAATTTTCTGTATTCCAAGTTCTTTTTCCATTATTTTAATTTGATCATTTACATTTTTCCAATTTAACTCAAGTGTAGTCTTTTCTTGGCTGACAGCTGCTTTTTGAGTTTCATAATCTTTTTTTGCCAATTCTAATTCATTTAGTTTGTCTGTCCATTCTTTTTTTGCAATTGCATCTGCTTCATAAAGTTCTTTATATGTCTTCTCTTCTTTTTCTAAAATCTCTATATTTTTCTCTATCTTTTTTAAATCAGCTGCCTCAACCCCACCTGTTTCAATAAGTGCTTTTAGGTTTTGTTCTTTTTCTCTTAATAATTGTAAGTTCTCTTCTATTTTTTTGACATTAGATTGCTCAATATTATATTGATCTTCATACTGTAATACCAGTAATGAAAGGGATCTTTGTTCAGTTGTATATTGTGTATCCTTTAACTGAGTCAATCTAAGCAGGTTATCCTTTACCTCATCAGGAAGCAGTGCTTCATCTACAAGTTTTCCTATATCTTCTCCTAGCAAAGCCTTTTTTAGTAAATCTCTTTCGAGTTTTGCAGTCTCTAATGATTTTTCTAAACTTTGAACCTCTACATTTTTCATTGTAGAATCTAGTTCTATCAGTACATCGCCTTCTTTAACCCTTTGTCCTTCGGTTACATGAATTGCTGTTATTACACCTTCTTCTAATGTTTGAACAACTTTTAGTCTTCCATCAGGTATGACTTTTCCTGTCGCAACAGCTACCTCATCAACCTTCCCTAAACATGCCCAAATAATTGCAATAGCGAGTATTGAAAATATCAGCCAAATAATAATTTTCCCAAGAGGAGATGGAGGTGTTTCAGATATTTCTAATGCTGCTGGAAGAAATTCATACTCCAAATTATCTCTCTTCTTTAAAATTTTCAACATACATCACCTCTCTCTTGCTGACTGTGTAAATAATAGTATAACCCTTTTCTCTGTAAAAGTTTTTCTTGTTCTCCATATTCAATAAGCTGACCTTTGTCAATTGCCATAATCTTATCTGCATCTTTTAAAGTTGAGAGTCTATGCGCAATTATAATAACTGTTCTACCTTTACAAATAGTTTTTAGATTTTTTTGAATTATACTTTCTGATTCATAGTCTAAAGCGGATGTAGCTTCATCAAATATTAGAATTCTAGGATTATTCAACAATGCTCTTGCTATTGCTATTCGTTGTTTCTGTCCCCCAGAAAGACCAGTTCCTTTCTCTCCTACCATTGTGTCATATGCTTCGGGTAGTTCAAGTATAAAATCGTGCGCTCCTGCAATTTTTGCAACTCGTATTATATCTGCCATACTTGCAGTAGGATTGTGTATGCTAATATTTTCTCTGATAGTCATGTTAAACATGAAATTCTCTTGCAAAACAACTCCTATCTGCCTTCTTAGCCATGCAGTATCAGTAAGTGCTATATCTACTCCATCAATCAATATTTTACCTGCCTCAGGGATATATAGCCTTTGAATTAGTTTTGATATAGTACTTTTACCAGAGCCACTTCTTCCTACAATTCCTACAACTGTACCGGGCTTTATATCAAAGGACATATCTCTTATAACTTCTGAACTATCAACTCTATACCTAAAGCGTACCTTTTCGAATGTTATGCGTCCATTGATTGCTGGTAACCTTGATTTAGAGGCATCAATAGATTGTTCAGGTACGGTATTAAATATATCGCCTAATCTTTTTATTGATAGTCCTGCCTGCTGAAAATCTTGCCATAGCTGTACAAAACGAAGCACTGGTCCGCTTACTCTACCAGATAACATTCTGAAAGCTATTAGCTGACCAACAGTAATGGTTCCCTGCATTACAAGATGTGCGCCATACCATAAAACTGCAATATCAGTACTTTTCTGAATCAATTGACCAATAGCACCTGCATTAGCTGAAAGTAAAGAAGTCTTAAAACTTGCCTTTGTATAGTTTGCTAGTAGCCCTTCCCATCTGTTTTGCATTACAGGCTCAAGTGCAAATGATTTTATCGTTTGTACACCTGAAACACTTTCCACTAAAAACGACTGCTGCTCTGCACCTGTATTGAATTTTTCATCTAATCTTTTTTTGAACAGAGGTGTTATAAATGCTGATAATGCAACAAAAACAGGAAGTGATGCCAATACAATAAAGGTAAGATTAGTACTATAAAATAACATAACACTAATATATACAATTAAGAATAGAATATCTAAAACCGATGTCAGAGGTGCTCCTGTAAGAAAATGTCTAATATTTTCCTGTTCTCTTACTCTTGCTATTGTATCTCCAACTCTTCTTGTTTCAAAATATCTGAGAGGTAGCCTGAACAAATGTCTAACTAGCCTAACACCTAGAATTATATCTATCCTGCTTGTAGTATGCGTAAATATATAGCTTTTAGCTATACCCATCACTGTCTCAAACACAGCTATTATAATCAATCCAATAGCAAGAACATTTAGTGTGGTAATACCATTATGTACAAATACTTTATCTATTACGACCTGCGTTATTATAGGTGAGAAAAGTCCAAAAATCTGTAATGTAAATACTGCTACAAGAACTTCTATTAAAGGTTTTTTGAATTTTAATATTGTTGGTATAAACCACTTAATGCCAAATTTACGATTTAGCTCTTTAATGCTCCTATTTACAAATAGTAATATTTTTCTGTTCCAAATTTTATTAAATTCTTCCACATGCATAGCCCTCGGAGAATTTTCTCCAGCAAATAGTGTTAGTACTTTATCTCCTTCTATTTTAGCTACAATAAAAAACTCACCTTGATTATTCTCTGCTATTGCAGGCAGAGGTAACTTCTGAAGTTTTTTCAAATTCACTATCGCTGCTTTAGCTTTTAGTCCTAACTCTTTAGCTGCTCGAAGTATATCAAGTTCCTGCATTCCATCAGCTCCTATTGCTAATGAATGCTTAATTTGCTCAGGGTCTGCATTTACTCTATTAAACCTTGCTATAGTAATAAAGCAATATAATCCAGAATCAACACGTTTCTCTTTTTCTTCATAACCTTCATTTTCTTCTATTTTATTACCTTTTGAATTTTGACCCATACCATCATAATTAAAAGCCTGTTTATTTTTTATTCCTTGCTCAAAATTACCTGAATCCACTGCATGTTTATCTCTGTCTTTTGGTTCTGCAACATTTTGACTCAATAATGGTTCAGCATTGTTGCTTTGCCCTGTATCATTTGAATTTGGTAATTGCTCACCGTTCTTGTTTTTCAGAGCCTTATTTTTGTCCGATGAATATTCTTCTGTTTTTATATCTTCAACTTTATCCAGCATCAATTTCAACCTTTCTTCTTTATCCCATATTAAAAACAATTGTATGCCAAAACCAGTAACACCCCTGATTAAGGCATACATAAAATTAAGCATCCTATTTTTTGTATGGGTGGACCTAAATCCACCCACAACAAAATTTATATTTTCTTAAAAGCTTATTTTAACGGATTTACCCATAACTGAGCTACAAATGACTGTTCATCAAATTGTCTTTCTTCAGATATCTTACTTAAAGACATTCCACTATCATTACCAAAGCCAGCCATAGCCTGAATTAGCTGTTCCACATCGTTATTTACAATAGCTATTTCTTCTACTTTTGGTGTATATGTGCCTGCTATTACATTTACAACATCATCATAATTAAGGGTTTCTCCATTCTCAAACTTAATTTGTTCTAAGGCATAACTGCCTCCTTCAAAGTATCCCTGAACGGTTACAGTATCTATTGTTCCATTGATTGCTATTAATAAATCTGCATTGTTTTGTATCATAGTTACATCAGAATAATTAAGCTCTCTTAATAGCAAAGTATCTGTATCAGTTTCTAAACTTGAAGAGTTATAAATTATATCAGTTCCATCACCTCTGCCAAATACATACGTATCGTCACCAGCTTCTCCATACAATTTGTCAGATCCAGCTTCTCCATAAATAATGTCGTTGCCATTTCCTCCATATATATAGTCGTCATCATCTCCACCATATAAGGTATCATTTCCAGCACCGCCAATAATTTTATCGTTACCAGCTAATCCATATATAGTATTGTCTTTTTCGTTACCGTCTATTGTATCTTTGTCATCCGTTCCATAAATGGCAAGATCATTAAAGTTTGAACTATCTAAAACTGTACCATCTGCAAATTGTATAGATTCTATAAAGTTACTTTCAACATAGTAATTTTCAATAGTTAATGTGTCATTACTATTTGTAACAGTAAATTCTAGACTATTAAGAACTCTTCTATACTCTAAATTCTCAATACTAATGCCTTCACCAAATTTAACAACATCTATGCTTCCCTGCTCTAAATCAGTATCATAGTCATTGATTGTATCATGTCCATAGCCCAAACCAAATATATATGTATCACTGCCTATAGAGCCACTTAATCTGTCGTTTCCAGTGCCGCCGTCAAAAATATCGTCACCTGATATATCAGATAAAATATCATCACCAGGGCCACCTACTAAATAATCGTTACCATCACCACCCTCTAAATAATCTGAGCCTTCACCGCCATATAATATGTCATCGCCTTCTCCACTATCCAAATAGTCATCGCCTTCTTCACCATATAGGATATCATTACCAGCGTCTCCGTATAGACTATCATTATCACTTCCGCCATAAACAATATCGTTACCGGCACCAGCATTGACGGTATCATCTCCTCCAAGAGATTTAATTATATTATCATTATCATCTCCATTTAGAGTTTCCTCATTATCAGTTCCATAAATAGGGATATCAGTAATCTCATTAAACATTATTATAGTTCCATCATCAAATTCGAACCTTTCTATCCTACTATTGATATCAACTGCTGCCTGGTTTATTGTAATAACATCATCGGAATCTTTAAATATAATTTCAATATTGTTTCCTCTTCTTATAAACTCAATATCATCTTTTGTAATTCCACCAATAAATTTGATGGTATCAACATTTCCAGCAGTACTATCACGGTCGGTAATATTATCTTTACCAAACCCTCTCTTAAATACATAGGTGTCATTTCCAGTTCCACCATTCAGAGTGTCATTTCCTTCATCTCCAGTAAGGATATCATTTCCGGTACCGCCAAATAGCTTATCGTCTCCCTCTCCACCATAGAGCATATCATCTCCAGCGTCTCCGTTCAATGTATCATTACCAGCATCACCGATTAAAATATCTGGACCTGCAGTTCCATTTAGGGTTTCAGATTTTTCAGTACCTACTTTTGTGGTTCTATTTTCTATTTGTGAAGCAATATCATTATCATTCCAAATAGTTCCGTCACTAAATTTGATAGCCTCAATCTTATAGTTATCATTTACATAGAAGTCTTTTACAAATATTCGGTCATTGCTGCCTAATATAATTATTTGTAGGTCATTATCAACTCGGTTAAATGTTACTGAAGTGCTCTCGATATCTTCACCAAACTCTATTGTGTCAATACCCTTGCCTTCGGAACTAAAATCGTTAATTGTATCTATTCCAAAGCCTTTTTCGAATTTATAAATATCATTGCCTGCACCACCGACCAATGTGTCATTGCCTGCACCACCTATTAATATATCATCTCCGCTTTCTCCATACAATACATCATTGCCTTCGCCACCATAGAGAGTATCATTGCCTCCAGCTCCATATAATGTGTCATTACCACCTAAACCGTAAACAATGTCATCACCATTCATAGCCAGCACAATGTCGTCACAATTTCCGCCCTGCAATACATCAGGTTCATCAGAACCCTCTAATGCTATATTAGCATACTTTTCGCTACTAATAATATCGCCATTTGCAAGTTCTATCTTCTCTATTTTATTGCTGTCGTCATTGTAATAGTTTGATACTTCAATGCTATCAGATGTACCTTTTACATTGATTCTTAGTGTATTTCCAATTCTCTTAAATTCTAAGCTGCTTTCACTGATACCTTCTCCAAATTTAATAGTATCCACATTCCCAGGTGTTGAATCTTCTTCGTAAATGATGTCTGCACCTGAACCTAATTTATAGATATAGGTATCATTACCTAAGCCACCATATATACTATCATTACCTAAGCCACCATCAATAATATCATCTCCACCTTCTCCGTAAATAATATCATCTCCAGCCAAAGCCATAATAGTTTCCGAAACATCTCCACCTATTATTGTTTCTGCTTCATCCGTTCCATAGAGAATCATAGAATCTGGTTCTTTGCTGTCTATAATAGTTCCATCATAAAGCATAAACCTTTCAATTCTACTACTATTATTTTTATAGTAGCCACTTATTATAAGCTTATCATCTTCACCATTTATGCTTATTTCAAGGTCATATCCTCTTCTTTCCATAATTATATCGTCTTTGCATATGCCTTCACCAAATTTTACAGTATCAATGTTTCCATCTGAGGTGTCATAATCACTGATAGTGTCTATTCCATAACCTCTGCCAAAGATATAGACATCATTTCCAATTCCACCTTCCAAATAATCATTGCCAGCACCACCGTCTAACAGATCGTCACCTTCGCCGCCATATAGATTATCTTCACCGTCACCACCATAGATGCTGTCATTGCCTCCAAGAGCCATATAAGTCTCATTGCTAGGACTACCATAGAACTCATCATCACCTTCGGTTCCATAGATAGTTAAATCATTGCTGATTTCTACAGTAGTGCCATCTGATAGCAAGATGTTCTCAATTTTATTACTGTCAGTGAAGTAATCTGTTATTGTCAACTTATCACTTGTATTTAGAATAGTGATAACTAAATCATTATTAACCCTAACATATTTTAAATTATCCTTTGTTATGCCTTTTCCTAATCTAAGTACATCTTTATTACCAGCAGTCAAGTCATAATCTGTTATAGTATCTTCGCCATAGCCAATTTCAAAGAAATATGTATCATCTCCTGTACCTCCAACTAGAAGGTCATTACCAGCACCTCCATTGAGACTATCATTGCCTGCATCACCATATAAGATATCATTTCCAATGCCGCCATTGAGAGTATCTGAGCCATCTCCTCCATAAAGTATGTCATCACCAGCATTACCGTTTATTGTATCATTGCCGCCAAGACCGTATATAATATCATTTACAGATGTACCATCAAGCACATTATTTGCATCTGTTCCATATATAGGCAAGTTTTTGATGAATTCAGAATCTATAATAGTACCATCGAATAATTCAATTCTAGTAATTTTACTATATCCCGCAAATTGGTCTTTTACTGTTAATATATCATCGGTGTCCTTAATGGTTATAACTAAATCATTAATTACTCTTCTAACAACCAAGTTATCTGTTGTTATACCTTCTAAGAATTTAATAATATTAACCTCTTGATCACTTGTAACAGTACCGTTTATTATATCATGTCCAAAGCCTGGTCCAAATACATAGGTATCATTACCTAAGTTACCATCTAAAGTATCATTACCAGTACCACCAATCAAGATATCGTCGCCATTACCACCTTGTAAGTTATCATTTCCTTCCTCACCGAATAATGTATCATTACCATTACCACCAAGAACTTTGTCATCTCCCGCACCTGCATATACTATGTCATCTCCGCCAAGTGCCTTGATATCATCATTGCCTTCTAGAGCCCTTATTACTTCGCCATTATCAGATGTAGTTATTACATCATCCTTACTGGT
This sequence comes from Ruminiclostridium herbifermentans, assembly GCF_005473905.2. Taxonomy (NCBI): domain Bacteria; kingdom Bacillati; phylum Bacillota; class Clostridia; order Eubacteriales; family Oscillospiraceae; genus Ruminiclostridium; species Ruminiclostridium herbifermentans. The sequence goes on along the minus strand of NZ_CP061336.1, from coordinate 804,523 downwards.
TCCATAGATGTCTAGTTTTTGTAGCATATCATTATCTAAAGACGTTCCGTCAGAAAGTATAATGTTTTCAATCATCTGGCTTCTGTCAGTGTAGTAATCAGCTATAGTCAACGTATCTCCAGTATCTTTAATCACTATTTCAAGATCATTCATTATTCTTCGAATTGCTATATCTTCTTTTAAAATTCCTCCTGTTAAAACAACTGTGTCTTCATTGCCTTCTGTCTCATCGGTATCTGATATTACATCATGTCCGTAACCACGTCCAAAGATATAAGTATCATTTCCTAATCCACCGTATAATATGTCGTCTCCTAGACCACCGTTTATTAAATCATTACCTTCATTCCCATAAATTGTGTCATTGCCTTCCTGTCCATAAATGGCGTCATTACCAGCTCCACCTTCAATTGTATCGTTCCCAGCGCCGCCTTCAATATAATCATTTCCATCATAAGCATATATTTTGTCATTTCCACCCATACCATATATATAATCTGATTTATCAGCAGCTTTGATTATATTATCATTCTCATCTCCAATAATAGGTAAATTGTCAAATTTACTACTACTTATGGTATGTCCATCACTAAACAATATTGTTTCAATTTTGTAACTATCATTGAGGTAATAATTCGATACAATTAATTTATCTGAGGTTCCATCTATGTATATTTCCAAATTATTATTGAAATCTCTTCTATATTTCAAATTATTCTCATCAATTCCCTCGCCAAGCTTAATTGTGTCAATGTTACCGATATTAGTATCATAATCTATAATTGTATCTACTCCAGAGCCAATTCCAAATATATAGGTATCATTGCCTAATCCACCATTTAAAATGTCATCGCCTGAACCGCCATCTATTATATCATTACCTTCCTGGCCTTCTATTGTATCGTTTCCAGCACCTCCAAAAATAATATCATCTCCGCTGCCGCCTTTTATATTGTCATCGCCTGAACCGCCATCTATTATATCATTACCTTCCTGGCCTTCTATTGTATCGTTTCCAGCATCACCATATATGGTATCATTGCCTTCTCCTCCATATATAGAATCATTGCCTTCACGACCGTAGATTAAATCATCGCCACCCATTGCCTTTATTTTGTCATCTCCAGCAAGGCCATCTATTACTTCATTCATATCATCTGATGTAATGATATCGCCATCATTTGTACCGTATATAACCAATTTATCCAATATATCGTTTCCTAAAATCTCTCCATTACCAAATTGTATTACTTCTATTTTGTTTTCTGGAGTAAATTGGTTTTTAATTGTTAGTTTGTCAGAAGTGTTATTAACTGTTATCTCCAAATCTCTATTTACTCTTCTCAGAGATACGTTCTCGAGATTTATGCCTTCCTCAAACTTTATTGTATCGATACTTCCAGTAGCATTACCCGTATCCTCTATTGTATCCTCTCCAAATCCCAATCTAAATATATACGTATCATTGCCAATTCCGCCGTCGATATAATCATTACCTTCTCCTCCGTCTAAGGTATCATTACCATCTCCGCCGTATAATTTATCATTTCCAGCACCGCCGAAGATAATATCATCTCCGCTATCTCCTCTTATAGTATCGTTTCCATCATCTCCCCAAACAGTATCATTTCCTGCACCAGCATTTATTACATCATTTCCTGCATCACCGTTAATAAAGTCATCTCCATCAAGAGCATTGATCGTATCGTCACCTGCTAGTGCTTTGATTACTTCACTTACATCATCACTAGTAATAGTCTCTGAAGCATCTGTTCCATATATAACAAGCTTACTTAATTTATCATTATCTTCAACCGTTCCGTCAGCAAATTCAATTCTTTCAATTTTGCCCTGCTGTAAATAATAATTTTTTATTGTTATCTTCTCATTTGTATCTTTTATTGTAATTATAAGATTTCTGTTTTCCCTGCGATATTCTACATCATCTTTACTTATACCATCTCCAAATTTCAATGTATCAATATTGCCGACGGTTAAATCATCTTCGATAATAGTATCATTGCCTGAGCCCAAAGTATATATATAGATATCATTACCATATCCACCATAAAGAGTATCATCACCTTCATTTCCTTCTATATAGTCATCGCCATTTCCACCATATATTGTATCATTTCCTTTTTCACCATATAGATAATCATTACCATTTCCACCCTCTATAGTGTCATTACCATCTCCACCATATACAATATCATCCCCTGAAAGCGCTTTTATTTTATCGTTACCACCAAGTCCATATATAGTTTCTTTATAATCACTAGCTGTAATATCATCATCTGTATCTGTACCGATAAGTGGTAGTTCTCTTAGTTCATCATTATCTAAGAAGCTTCCATCCTCAAACAATATTTTATCAACCTTATAGTTATCATTGATATAATAATTTTTAATTGTAATAGAATCAGTAGTGCCAATGATTGATATTTCCAAATCATTCATTGCTCTTCTTATTTTAAGCATATTTTCTGTAATGCCACTGCCTAGCTTGATAATATCAACTGAAGACACATTTTGATCAAAGTTATTAACAGTATCTTTGCCTGAGCCTATACCGAAAATATAGGTATCGCTTCCAGCACCACCTGTCAAGGTATCGTTTCCTGCACCCCCATCTAGTATATCATTGCCTGCATCACCTGATAGAATATCATCTCCAGCTCCACCCTGTAAAATATCATCTCCGTTTTCACCATATAAAGTATCGTTACCTGCGCCTCCCAAAAGAATATCGGCGCCATCTCCACCATATAAAGTATCATTTCCATCTTCACCGTCAAGATAGTCATTTCCAGCAAAACCATAAAGCTGATCAGTTCCCTTACCACCATATATGTAATCAACACCATTTGTTCCACGTAATGCTTCTGAACCATATGGAGGTCCCCAATATAAACTTTTATCAATTTCATCGGCTGCACGCCCATATACCATGTTAGCGGTAGCTATCACATATGTCTGCTCATTATAAGGTCTTAATTCTTCAATCATATTCTTTAATCCACTATATGCAACGGGATCCTTAGAATAACATTCCAACAAATCATTAAGTATGAATCCAAAGTCTGAATCATTTATTTTTTCAATACACTTTTCTTTTAATGCACTAAAGTCAAACTCCATCTGCATTGTTACTTCATTAAACTTGCAATCTACAGAAGTCACATATTCTCTTAAATAGCTTTGAGCAGTTAAGCATTTAAATACATAATCCTTTATTATTTCATAGCATACTCTGAGATGGTCTCCGGCCTCTTCTTGTGCAACTTGTGTTCCCCAGCTTCCAACAAATTTGCGTCCAACAAACTTTTCTACAACTGCCAAATCCCTAGCATCCATGTGACCTCTTGAAAAATCCCTTGCAATATTACTTGTACCTGTCCAAGCGTATATAATTTCATCTAATAGCTCCGATTTATTTGCCTGCTTATTTTCAGTAAATTCGATTACCAAGTTTCTAAGTCTCTCATTTGTAGCCATACTTTTTCTTAAGCCATATACATTACCAATGCTTTTTATTTCTGGCAGAGAGCGAAGTATTTGTGATAACTTATCATCTACTCCCGGTAACTCTTGAGTATCTATAGTATCAGATAAATCTACATTAAAGAAGAATTGAGACATATCGTATTTATTGCCGTCTTTATCTTCATAATATCCAATTATCTGCTTAATAACTCTAGGTGTACTATCATCAACAATAGTAGTGTTAAGCTTTAATGCTTCAATACCTAAATCTGATAATTTCTTTAACTCTCCTTCATCTGTAATACCATTAGAGTTCTCATCAATCCATACTCTTAATGAATCAAAAGCCTTATCATTACTATCTAGTATAAAATCTTTATTCCAATCCAAATCTGTTAATGCTTCATATCCGTTTCTTGAAGTAGCACCAGTTGTCATAAGCACTTGGTCACCAAAAACTTCAGAGCCGTTGTCAATTTTGCCATTACCGTCTAAATCTCTGCACAATATTCCGTCCTTATTATTTACCCATTGAATTTTCTCTGCAAAACCATTGTTATCTAAGTCGAAATTAACACCATTCTCTAATGTACTTATTTCTATACCATTTCCGTCCAAATCTAAAATAACAGGATCAGATATAACTCTAACTGCTAGAGCCTTTGCAAACTCATCTTCTAATTCTTTTCTAAATTGATTTACTCCTTCTACAACTGTTCCATCTCCAAATACAAGTTCTTCAATTTTATAGGCATCACTAGAATTAAAGTATTTAGATATTGTTAGTGTATCTTTAGAATTTTTTAATTTAATAATGAGATCCTCGTTAGACCTACTAAATTCTAAATCTTGTCTAGCTAATCCATTAATAAATCTTATTGTATCAATATTGTCTGGTGTTGGATCATAATCCTCAATGAAATCATTCCCATAACCCGGTCCAAATATATATGTATCATTACCTTTTCCACCATACATTTTATCATTGCCTTGGAGAGGATCAATATAATTGTCCGCATCTTGAAAAGGAGGTATTAGTGTTTCATCTCCAGGTGTTCCAATTATATATGATTTTTCACCAATATAATCAGTCTGTTCTGTATCTCCAGTGTATGCCATTTGCTGAACTATTCTTCCTGTATTCCAAACAGCTCCATTAGCAAATTCTATTCTTTCAATTTTATAACGATCATCTAAGAAATAGTTAATAACCTTCAGTTCATCTGAATCATTACCATTTATCTTGATTATTAAATCGTTACCAACTTGAGATAATTTAATGTTATCTTCTGTTATTCCTTCTCCTAGCTTAACAACATCAACATTACCTACAGTTGTATCAACATCTGATATTTTGTCTTTTCCATAGCCTACATCAAAAATATAGGTATCATTTCCTCTTCCACCATAAAGAGAATCATTTCCCTTTCCACCATCTAATATATCATCACCGCTAGTTCCAGTAAGTGTATCATTTCCATCATTCCCTGTTTTTACTGTAGCAGCTAAAGAAGCTTTTAATAATATTTGTTCACTACCAGTCAGTTCAGCAATGTCTTGTTGATTTAACACTGTACCATCTCCAAATCGAATTTCTTCTATTTTATAGCTATCATCACTAAAGTAGTCAATTACTGTTAATACATCATCAGTATTTGCAATAGATAATTGCAGATTGTCATTAACTCTTTCAATTTTTATGTTATCAATAGTAATTCCATCTCCTAACTCTATGATATCAAAACTATTTCCAGATGCATCTGACTCATAGATAAAATCCTTTCCATATCCTTTTTTAAATATGTAAGTATCATTTCCTTCAAGGCCAAACAAGTTGTCCCCACCAGCTCCTCCATCTAAAATATCGTCGCCATCATCTGCATAAATTGTATCCTGCCCATCAAAAGTTGAAATTATATCGTTTCCTGCATAACCGTAAACATCGTCGATATTATTTGAACCAATTATAATATCATTGTACACCGTACCATTTATAAAATCGCTGCCTGTAATATTAATGGATTGTCCTAAGATATCAGACTCATTCCATGTAACTCCATTTGAAAATTCAAATTTTTCAATTTTATTCGTAATACTTGCTTCAATTTCATCTTCAAAGAAATTCTTAATAGTTAACTTGTCATTTGAGCCTTTTATATTGACTTCCATATCATTGCCAGAACGAACAATAGTAATATTTTCTGGAAGTATTCCTTCACCAAACTTAATTGTATCTACATTTCCATCTGTATCATCAATATCTTCAATAGTCTTTGAACCAAAGCCTAAATTAAATATATACGTATCATTTCCTTTGCCGCCAATGTATTTATCGTTTCCTAATAGACCATTAAAAATATCACTTGAATCTGTACCTTGTAATACATCATTACCACTAGTACCAATTATATAAATTGTTTGAGCTTCGATTTTCTGCTTGTCCCATCCATCTTCGCCACTGAACTCAAACCTTTCAATTGAATTACTAGCATTTCTTTCATAATCATTTGAGAAGTAATTTTTAATTACTATTCTATCATCCGAATTATTTACAATTACCTCCAAATCATTAGCCTTACGTGAAAGAAGAATATCTTTTGAAGTAATTCCTTCTCCAAATTTTATTGTATCAATGTTTCCTTCTGTATCGTCATTATCTTCAATGGTCTTAGTGCCTGTGCCAAGGTTGAAAATGTAAGTGTCATTTCCTTTACCGCCACTTATATAATCATTACCTTTACCGCCATTAAATAAATCATCCTTATCCGTACCGTAAAGAGTATCGTCTCCATTTGTACCAAGCAAGTATATCTTTTGGCTTAAAATTTCCTCCTCATTCCATATATCTCCATTTGAAAATTCAATTACTTCTATTTTATTGTTTGGATTTACGTCATAATCTACTATAAAGTAATTTTCTATAATAACCTTATCTTCGGAATCCTTTATTACAATTTCTAGATTCTTATCCTTTTTCGAGAATATAATATCCTCAGGCAGAATTCCTTCTCCAAACTTAATTGTATCTATATTTCCTTCTGTATCATCTGTATCATTTATTGTCTTAGTGCCTGTACCAAGGTTGATGATATATGTATCATTTCCTTTACCGCCAATTAGCTTATCATTTCCTAGTTTTCCATCTAATATATCATCCTTGTTTGTACCTGTTAAAATATCATCCTCATCTGTACCTATTGTATATATAACTTTCTCTTCTATTTCGTCCTGTCCCAAAACAACTTCATCAGCAAATACAAATCTTTCTATTCTGTTAAGGGCATTTACATCAAGGTTTGCATCAAAATAATTTTTGATAATTACTTTATCATCTGAATCTTTAATGCTTATCTCCAAGTCTTTACCCTTATTAATAAATATTAAACTATCAGGTGATATTCCTTCTCCGAATTTTATTGTATCAATGTTTCCTTCTGTATCGTCATTATCTTCAATGGTCGTAGTTCCTGTGCCAAGATTGAAAATGTAAGTGTCATTTCCTCTTCCGCCACTTATATAATCATTACCTTTACGGCCATTAAACAAATCATCCTTATCTGTACCATAAAGAGTATCGTCTCCATTTGTACCAAGCAAGTATATCTTTTGGCTTAAAATTTCCTCTTCTTTCCAAATATCTCCATTTGAGAATTCAATTACTTCTATTTTATTGTTTGGATTTACATCATAATCTGCTATAAAGTAGTTTTCTATAATAACCTTATCTTCGGAATCCTTTATTACAATTTCTAGATTCTTATCCTTTTTCGAGAATATAATATCCTCAGGCAGAATTCCTTCTCCAAACTTAATTGTATCTATATTTCCTTCTGTATCATCTGTATCATTTATTGTCTTTGTACCTGTACCAAGGTTGATGATATATGTGTCATTTCCTTTTCCGCCAATTATATAATCATTGCCTCTACCACCATTAAATAAATCATCCTTATCTGTACCATAAAGAGTATCGTCTCCATTTGTACCAAGCAAGTATATCTTTTGGCTTAAAATATACTCCTCATTCCATATATCTCCATTTGAAAATTCAATTACTTCTATTTTATTGTTTGGATTTACATCATAATCTGCTATAAAGTAATTTTCTATAATAACCTTATCTTCTGAATTCTTTATTACAATTTCTAGGTTCTTATCTTTTTTCGAGAAAATAATATCCTCAGGCAGAATTCCTTCTCCAAACTTAATTGTATCTACATTGCCTTCTGTATCATCTGTATCGTTTATTGTCTTTGTACCTGTACCAAGATTGATGATATATGTATCATTTCCTTTTCCGCCAATTAGCTTATCATTTCCTAGTTTTCCGTCTAATATATCATCCTTGTTTGTACCTATTAAAGTATCATCCTCATCTGTACCTATTGTATATATAACTTTCTCTTCTATTTCGTCCTGTCCTAAAACAGTATCATTAGCAAATATAAATCTTTCTATTCTGTTAAGGTCATTTACATCAAGATTTGTATCAAAATAGTTTTTGATAATTACTTTATCATCTGAATCTTTAATGCTTATCTCTAAGTCCTTACCCTTATTAATAAATATTAAACTATCAGGTGATATTCCTTCTCCAAATTTTATTGTATCAATATTTCCTTCTGTATCGTCATTATCTTCAATGGTTTTAGTACCTGTGCCAAGATTGAAAATATAAGTGTCATTTCCTTTACCGCCACTTATATAATCATTGCCTCTACCACCATTAAATAAATCATCCTTATCTGTACCATAAAGAGTATCGTCTCCATTTGTACCAAGCAAGTATATTTTTTGACTTAAAATATACTCTTCATTCCATATATTTCCATTTGAAAATTCGATTACTTCTATTTTATTGTTTGGATTTACATCATAATCTGCTATAAAGTAATTTTCTATAATAACCTTATCTTCGGAATTCTTTATTACAATTTCTAGGTTCTTATCTTTTTTCGAGAAAATAATATCCTCAGGAAAAATTCCTTCTCCAAACTTAATTGTATCTACATTGCCTTCTGTATCATCTGTATCGTTTATTGTCTTTGTGCCTGTACCAAGGTTAATGATATATGTGTCATTTCCTTTGCCGCCAATTAGCTTATCATTTCCTAGTTTTCCGTCTAATATATCATTCTTGTTTGTACCTATTAAAATATCATCCTCATCTGTACCTATTGTATATATAACTTTCTCTTGTATTTCATTCTGTCCCCAAATAACATCATCCGCAAATACAAATCTTTCTATTCTGGTAAGGTCATTTACATCAAGATTTGCATCAAAATAATTTTTGATAATTACTTTATCATCTGAATCTTTAATGCTTATCTCCAAGTCTTTACCCTTATGAATAAATATTAAACTATCGGGTGATATTCCTTCTCCAAATTCGATTGTATCTATATACCCCTCTGTACCATCATTATCTTCGATAATCTTCGTTCCTGTACCAGGGTTAAAAATATATGTATCATTTCCTTTGCCACCACTGAAATAGTCAGTACCTTTACCGCCATCAAAAATATCGTCTCTATCAGTGCCATAGAAAATATCATCATCATCAGTTCCCTTGAATATGCCAATGATGTTTCCATCACCTTCGCTAACAATTATTTTAATTTTTTCATAATCCAATAAAGTTGAATCATCTTCAAATGCAAACTTCTCAATTCTGAAAGCCTCATCTAAAAAATAATTCATAATTGTTAGCTTATCATCAGTATCTTTGATTTGAATTACTAAATCGTCAAAGCTTTGTTGTACAATTAAGTCTTCTGGCAATAAACCCTTTGCAAATATTATTGTATCGATAGAACCACCAATGCTATCGAAATCAATAACATAATCCTCACCATTTCCTCTTTTAAATATATATGTATCGTTTCCTTCTCCACCTTCTAGGAAGTCTATTCCTGCTCCGCCATCTAAAGTATCATTGCCATCTCCGCCTATTAATTGGTCATCTCCACTCAATCCAATTAAAATGTCATTTCCTTCATGTCCATATATAAAATCATCTTCTGAGGTACCATATGTTACAACAGGTTGTTCTTTTATTCTATCTAAGTCCCATATAGTTCCATCTTCAAATTTTATAACTTCAATTTGATTACTGATATCATTAAAATAGTCTAAAATAACAATTTTATCTGGGCTATCTTTTATTGTTATTTCAAGATTATTTTCATTTCTAACAAACACAATATTTTGAGGATTAATTCCTTTTCCAAACTGAATAGTTTCAATATTGTTTTCACTATCATCAAAGTTATCTATAGTAAGGGTACCGTAACCACTATTAAATATATATATATCATTTCCGGCTCCTCCTACTATATAGTCGTTGCCGCCTTTGCCGTCAAATACATCATTGCCATCATAGCCCTTCATATTATCAGCACCAGCAGAACCTGTAAATATATCTGTTCCCTTAGTTCCCTCAAGAACTCCACTACCAAATATATAAACTGGGCGAGCATCAATATCTTCTTTATTCCATATAGTTCCATCATTAAATTTAATCTGTTCTATTTTATAGTTATCAGATAAATAGTAATCCTTGATAATTAACTTATCGTCACTTCCATTTATAGTAATCTCTAAATTATTATTAACTTTATTAAAAACAATATTATCTGAGAATATATTTTCACCAAATTGAATTGTATCTATATCAGACAAATTTTCATCATAATCCTCGATAGTATCTGTTCCCGAACCCAGATTAAATATATATGTATCACTTCCAGAACCACCACTTAAGTAATCATTTCCTCCTGCTCCATTAAGTGTGTCATTTCCTTCATAACCAAATAGCCTATCGTCTCCATTTTCACCAGTAATAATATCTACGCCTGCAGTTCCATATAACTCACCACTACCATTTATATAAACTGGCTGTGCATCAATAAGTGACTTGTCCCAAATAACACCATTATCAGAAAAAATAATTTGCTCAATTTTATAAAAATCGTTTTTATAATAATTTTTAACAATTACTTTATCTGTTGTCCCTGGAATTGTTATCTCTAAGTCAAACCCAACTTTATTGAAAACAATATTATCTGGACTTATTCCTTTTCCAAACTTTATTGTATCTATATTACCAATGGTCTCATCATAATCTTCGATTGTCATAACGCCATATCCAAGATTAAATATATAAACATCATTGCCAGTGCCTCCGTTTATATAGTCTCCGCCACCTTTACCATCGATAATGTCATTTCCGCCATTTGAATTAATTATATCTTTGCCCTTTGAACCATAAATTATTTCATCTATGTCAGTTCCATTAATTGTACCTTCACCAGATATATACATTGGTTGTGAGTCAATAGTTTCCTTATTCCAAATAGTTCCATCTGCGAATCGTATCTGCTCGATTGCACACCAACTATTGCTATAATAGTTCAATATCGTTATAGAATCTTCGGTACCATCAATAATTATTTTTAAATTATTACCTACTCTTGTAAACAGTAAATCAGAGCCAACAATATTTTCACCAAAAACAATGGTGTCAATGTTCCCATCTGTCTTATCTACGTCACTAATCGTATCCTGCCCATCTCCTCGATTAAATATGTACGTATCATTACCTAACCCTCCCGATAAATAATCATTCCCTCCTAGCCCCTCAAAGATATCATCACCGGTAGTACCATAAAGCGAGTTATTCTTGTCTGTACCTTTAAAATAGCCCATAATTTTTACCTCCGCATTTAATAAGATAAATATTTGCTTGCAATTTTATCACAAACTTTCAAATAATTATGTTAAATTGTGTGTGGTTTTTAACTGTTTATTTCGGAGATTTTATGATTATTTTAAGAAAAATTATAAATTATGTATATTTTTGTTATTTTGTTCTTTTTGTGACATCTATTTGTTATAAAAATAATTTATATCTAGTTATTTCACTTTTATGATTTTATATTGTTTATATATTCCAAATATTTAAATATCATTGTATATAAGCAATTATTATACATATTTCATCTCCATAATGTTGATAATTCAACATTGTCAGTTAAATTTATACGTATAGTAGACAATCAAGTAAGTATAATAGTTGCATAAAATTAAATTGCTTACTTATAAGAATATTAAAAATGAGGAAGTCTGAAATCCAGCACATACAAGATTTCAGACTTCCCTTTAGATAATAGATATTTTTTATAGAATTTTTTTATACAATTTTACTTCACTAAATAAGGAAGAATATCAAAAACACTAACTATTTCGTTAGATGTCACATAATTATAGCTTTATTTCTAGAAATCCAATTTTTCAATAATTGCTTCTACTGTTTCATCTATTGAGTTCTCAGAACTATCAATAATAATGTCTGCGTATTTCTCATATAGTGGCTTTCTCTTTTGATAAATCTCCTCTAAGGTCTGCCCCGGACTTAGTACTACACCTCTTGTTTTTATATTTCTTAATCTTCTTTTAACAGTCTTCATATTTATATTTAAATACACTACTATTGCATTGGCTTTTAAGTGTTTCATTGCTTTTTCGCTGTATACAGCACTTCCTCCTGTAGCAATTACAGTGTTACATAGGTTAAGTGAAAGAACTGTATTTTCCTCTATTTCTAGAAATTTATCTATTCCATCTGTGTTTATTATGTCCTGTAATCTTCTATTATTTTGTGTTTGCAGAAGAACGTCAGTATCTACAAATGACATTCCTAAGTGCTTTGCAACAATTACTCCTACTGTGCTTTTTCCTGAACTTGGCATACCTATCAGCACTATATTATTCAAAATAAACACCTCCTAAACTTGGCTGTGACTAATTTTCAACAATGTATTCAAATTAACTAAAGTTATCGTTTTCATTTTATAAAAATTTACTCGTAAAATCAAAAAATATAAATGATACCTACTGAAAAAAGAGGTATCCTAGCAAAAAATATTCTGCTAAGACACCCCTTTATAAAATACTTATTTTAACGGCTCTTAGAATTCTGGTTCAATCAAACCATAGTTTCCGTCTTTTCTCTTATAAACTACGTTGCTATGGTTAGTCTCTGCATTAAAGAACATAAAGAATTCGTGTCCAAGTAAATTCATTTGAAGAATAGCTTCTTCTACATCCATTGGCTTAATTGCAAATCTCTTTGATCTAACTATTTTGAATTCCTTCTCTTCAGGTACCTCCTCTGTATCTGTAAATGTAAAATTCTCAACCCTGAAATCATTTTCGTAAAGCTTCTTCTCAAGTCTTGTCTTATTCTTTCTGATTTGTCTTTCTATTAAATCAACTGCCTTATCAATTGAAACATACATGTCTTCATTTGACTCTTCAGCTCTAAAAACAATACCATTATAAGAAATAGTTATTTCCGCTGTCTGTCTTAGTTTTTGAACCCCTAAGGTTACATGTGCTTCAACCTCTTTTTCAAAAAATCTATTTAACTTTGAAATCTTTTTTGTTACTCTTTCTCTTAGTCCTTCCGTAATCTCAATGTTTTTTCCATTAATTATAGTTTTCATAAGTAACAGCCCCTCTCCATATTTTCGTGTGAAAGAAATAATTTAGCCATTCAAATATTGGTACTTGTTATGAAATTATACTTCTACATGGCATTAATAAATTCCTTCTATTAATGCAAATCTAAATTCGTATTTGTTATATATACCACCATTTCTAGCTTTTAAACACACTTTGCAATGTTTTACACATTTATTCAACAAAACATCTGTTTTGTGTATATTTATCCTGTGGATAATGTGAATATCCTTGTTAATAACTAATCTTTTAAGGAATTAATACTGTGGATAACATACTTAACTGCTCAAATTGCTTAAAATAAAAAAAGAAGGCTGAGTCAAACTACGTACGAATATTAGTTTGAGTCATTTACCAATACCAAACCTTAGAATAAGCATAAAAAATATATGATTTCCTATACGTTAGAAATACTATATTCCATCGTTTTCAGGCCTGAAACTGTAATTGACTTTGTCAGCCCACCTATATTATTAATAATTATATATAGAAATATGTATCACTTTCTATTTGAAAAACAGTTACTACAATATACAGGTTTATCTAAATGTGGTTTAAAAGGAACTTTTGTAGCTTGCCCACATTCAGCACAAATAGCATCGTAAAATTCCTTCTTATTTGAAGTATCTCTTTTACTTCTGCAAGCTTTACACCGTACAGGTTCATTTTGAAAACCTTTCTGAGCAAAAAACTCTTGCTCACCAGCAGAAAAGATAAATTCCTCTCCACATTCTTTACAAGTTAAGGTTTTGTCATTATACATTTATATCCCTCACTTCATAGGTTTTTTATACTAGACTTCTGTAAACAGTAGAAACCGTTTATGTAATCTAAGTATATCCATAAGTCGTAAAATAACTTATATATTTTACATTATATTACATATATTACTGTTTTTCAAGTGAATATGTAATTACTCTTTTTACAGTTACTTACATGCCATTCCTATATAAATGTTTATTGTTGCGATAGTTAAGCACAATTTTTGTATTGCGAATAACCAAATATTTACTTATTAAATTTATTTCTCCCATAGAAGCTTCGGATACTTTCCGCTCAAAACCATATCTCCAATAGATTTTTTAACTGTTGGCTTGTCTTCCTGATATGTGACACCGTACCACTTATCTGTGGTTGAAAGCACCTTAACATCTGCTTTATCTGCTTTAATCAAATTATCTACTACTGTAGGCAAAAAATATTCGGCTTTTAATATATTATCCTTACTATTTTTTAAGAATGTTGGAAATCCGTTCTCCAGTTCGTTAAAAATACTTTGGTTAAATCCCCATGTATTCATTGATACAATGCTGTTCTTAGGTATTGTAATCCAATTTTTATCATCTTCTGTATATTTTGTTTCATCATCAAATTTCATAATTTTGGTTCTTTCATGTATACTTAACAGGTTCCCAGCAGCATCAACGTTGCATACTCCTCTGGCAACGTGACCATTTTCAGTTAGTGTATTTTCTATTATGAAACCAACCATACAATATTTGTATTTGTCATCCGAATCACTATTTGAGGATAGAAAATCATTCAGCAGCTTATATGTATTTGCACCATAAAAATCATCTGCATTAATTACAGCAAATGGTGTTTTAACAGCATTTTTTGCACATAGCACCGCATGTCCTGTTCCCCAAGGTTTAATCCTTCCCTCTGGTACACTAAATCCATTTGGCAAATTGTCCAGCTTCTGATAAACGTATTCTACATCAATTATACCTTCAATCTTTTTTCCTATTACTTCTCTGAAGGTATCCTCTATCTCTTCTTTTATAATAAATACAATTTTGCTAAACCCTGCTTTTATAGCATCATATATGGAATATTCCATAATTATTTCACCATTAGGTCCGACAGGGTCTATTTGCTTTAAACCTCCATATCTGCTGCCCATGCCTGCAGCCATAATTACTAAAGTAGTTTTATTAATCATACAACCTCCAACACCAATAAGGATAAATATTTTTTATAAGACTTCACTAATAGGAATCTCATCTATTTATAATGATTTCTCTAAACTATGGAAAAGCCGCCTGCGGGTTTTCCATGCTCAAAAATGCACCATGTTGTACAAACTTTATTTTCGGGTCATAACCTCCCATGCCAAATAAGGACACTAAAAATTTTTTATTACTTTATTTAGAGGATACTCCCCATTTATAAAGATATACAACAAAACTCGAAAAAAACTATATTGGTATAAACATGTCCCATATATGCGGACTAAGCGTTATAACCATCCGGATTTAATGATTGCCATCTCCATGTGTCTTGGCACATTTCATCAAGTCCTTTTTCGGCTTCCCAGCCCAACTCATTTTTTGCTCTGTCAGTTTTTGCATAACATGCTGCAATATCTCCAGGTCTTCTATCTACAATTTTATATGGAATTTCCTTGCCACATGCTCTTTCAAAAGCCTTTACTACCTGAAGTACACTGTACCCACTGCCAGTGCCCAAGTTATACTCCCTAACCCCTACGTGTTCTGCAACCAACTTATCAAGTGCTTTTAAATGTCCTTTTGCTAAATCAACTACATGGATATAATCTCTTACTCCTGTGCCGTCAACGGTATCATAATCATTTCCATACACGTTAAGCACCTTAAGCTTTCCAACTGCAACCTGAGCAATGTACGGAACCAAATTGTTAGGAATACCATTAGGATCCTCTCCTATTATCCCACTTATATGTGCACCAATAGGATTAAAGTATCTTAATATTGCAATATTCCATGTGTTATCCGATATATATAAATCCCTTAGTATCTCTTCTATCATTAGTTTTGTTCTGCCATAAGGATTTGTGCATGAGAGCGAAAATTCTTCAGAAATGGGAACACTAATAGGATCACCATACACAGTTGCAGAAGAACTAAACACCAAGTTTTTCACTTTATATTTCTGCATTAACTCACATAGTATTAAAGTTCCTGTTAAATTATTATAATAATATTTTAGCGGTATGGCTACTGATTCACCTACAGCCTTTAATCCTGCAAAATGAATTACAACATCTATTTTTTCACTGATAAATACCTTTTCCAACTCATCTCTGTCTGTAATATCTATTTTATAAAATCTTATATCCTTGTTGGTAATTTTCTTTATTCTATCTAATACCATTTCCTTGCTATTACATAAATTATCGACAATTATTACCTCATGTCCTGCAGACAATAATTCAACACAGGTGTGACTTCCTATATAACCTGCTCCTCCAGTTACCAATACTCTCATTTTATTACCTCCAGTTGTTTTCTAGCCTTTTCAGCCAAATAATTAATTTACTCTACACATTATAATGGATTATATTTCCTATTAAAACCTGCATTATTTTCATTGTATACAAATTTTAATAATATAACAACTATTTAGGGAATAAATCTGCCACCAACACATGCTAGTTGTCAGTTTTGCCTTGATAATAAAATATACATATAAAAACTCAGCTTTCGAAGTTGAAATTGTTAGAATGCTGAGTACCTAATTTATTGTATTGAGTTTTTTTAAAATCTCATCTAATTGCTCGTTATTTTTACAATGAAGGCTTGCCTCAAATAAATCACCTTTTTGTTCAAGCCGAGCAGCTATATTATTTAGTGTAAACAACTCAGGACGAGCCCAATTCAATTCTTTCCATTCCAAAGGTGTGGATACAGC
The DNA here is from genome assembly GCF_005473905.2 of Ruminiclostridium herbifermentans. Classification (NCBI taxonomy): domain Bacteria; kingdom Bacillati; phylum Bacillota; class Clostridia; order Eubacteriales; family Oscillospiraceae; genus Ruminiclostridium; species Ruminiclostridium herbifermentans. Next base: position 787,837 of record NZ_CP061336.1, on the reverse strand, counting down.
AGCACTCATTACTGCCCTTGGTGAATATGGAGCTATTATTGTTTTACCATACCACATTTGCATATAATCAAAATATGTTTTACCATCCCTGTTCTTCTTCAACCTCTCAATGGTCAGTTTTTTGCTTAGCTTTTGAATAAAATACTGTGCAAAAAACTCATTTAATTTTCTTGCTGAATTATAGTCATATTTTGATGCTGTTGGGATATATATTTGAAGTCCTGAAGCTCCCGATGTTTTTACAAATCCATTTATTCCTAATGTTTCAAGTGTTTCATATATACTTAAAGCAATTTCTGAAACCTCCCTAAAGTCCTGATTATCATCTGGGTCTAGATCAAATACCAAATGGGAAGGATGGTCTAAATTATTGTATGCATTAAAGCTTGTATGAAACTCTAAAACTGCCTGTGTACATAGCCAAATAAGAGTTGCAGCAGAATTTACTACAATATAGTTTTTGTCATTAAATTTTACAGTTTTTATCCATTCTGGTGTATTGTCAGGCTTTTCTTTCTGAAAAAAGCTTTTACCTCCAATTCCGTGAGGATATCTTATAGCGGTTAATAACCTGTTTTTAGAATACTTGATTATAAATGGAGCTAATACAGTCATTGTCTCAACATAACGTTTTTTTGTAATATCAGCTTCAGGCCAAAGTAGTTTGTCTGGGTTTGTTAAATCTATTATCTTATTTTCAATTTTAAGCTTTATATCAACTATATCCATTAGTCTGTCAGCACCTTTCCATTGGCTTCTTCAGCAGGCAGTGATGTAAATCCTAAAATTTTTGGATGCCTTAGATGACCATCATTAGATAACTCAAGATAGCTAATCCAACAAGTTATTAAAGGAGATATCCATGTAAGTTCATTTTCCTTTGTGTTCAAACATTTTATGCTACTTTCTGAAAATGGACACTCTTCCTGTATCAACTTATCTCTGTATTCCTTAAGCAGCTTTAGATCTGACCCTTTTAGCCCTAAAGAAGCTTTTCCAATATAGTTTATTTTTTTATCCTCGTTAGCTTTTATCCCTAATATCAAAGAATTAGCCTCTCCGTACTTCCAAATCACACCTCCGATTATGCAAAGCATTCTTTTTGTAAACTTAGTTTTAAACCAAGCATCATGTTGTTTACCCTGCAAATACATGCTATTTATTTTCTTTGAAACTATTCCTTCCATATTTTTTTGCTTCATTTTTTCAAATAACTCTTTTCCATCTGTATATATTTCTGATAAGTAAATGATGTTATTTTTATTTACCAATGAACTTAAGAGTTGTTCCAGAAGCTGCCTTCTCTGTTGTAAAGGATAATTTGTCAATAGCTCGTCTCTATACTTTAAAATATCAAAAACTATATAATTTATTGGATAATTATCTTGATAATATTTTAAGTTCTTTATACTTTTAACACTTTCACGTACAAGGCTGTTATAAAATGAAGGTATACCATTCTTATCTAATACAATAATTTCACCGTCTAGTATAATATCATTGCTTTTAAATTCGTCATATATAACATCAAGTTCAGGATAAAATACAGTTCTTGTATTACCCTTCTTTGTATATATATTAAGCTGTCCATTTAGTAAATAAACCAGCCCTCTGATACCATCCCATTTTATTTCATGGATATATTCAGAATCCTCCTTGACAGTGTTGCAATTGATTGGTTCCATAGGAGTTATCCAATTCATGTTTTCACTGTCTCCTTTGTCTTTCGAGTTTTTGCTTTAGGCTTTTCAATGTCAGCTTCACTAGTACCAGTTTTATCTGTCTCATCTGTTTTATCTGCTTTACTTGCTTTTGATACTTTATCTCTTTTACTTTTTGCGCCAGAGTTTACAGCTTTTTTAACCTTACCAGAATCAGTGCCTTTATCCTGTTTAGCACCCTTTGACATTTGTATACTCTGTTGTAACGCCTCCATCAAACTTATTATATTATCTTTTGAAGTTTCTTTTTTCTCAACGATATTTTTACCCTCAACCTTTGCTGTAATCACTTCAAAAAGCTTTTCACGGTAAGTATCAACATATTTATCTGGGTTGAATACATCAGTAAGATTATCAATCAACTGCGAGGCCATATCTAATTCAGCCTTTGTAGTTTGCACATTTTCAGGGATACCAGGAACCTCCTTGAAATCCTTGACCTCATCAGGATAAAATATTGTTTCCAGAACTAAAACATTGTTGTACACTCTGATAACTGCCAGTGATTCACGCTCTCTAATAGTTATTTTTGCAACAGCAATTCTGTTTTTCCCATTAAGCGCTTCCCTTAGCAGTGTATATGCTTTACCACCTGTCTCTTGCGGTGCTAAATAATAGGTTTTATCAAAATAAACCGGATCAATTTCTTCTAATCTAACAAAATCCATTATTTCAACTGTTTTTTCACCTTTTGTATCAATAGAAGCAAAATCTTCTTCAGTCAGGATAACAAATTTACCTGGTTCATATTCATATCCTTTAACTATATCATTGGGCTGCACCTCCTTGTTACAGGCTGGACACATTTTTTTATACTTAACGGGTGTATTGCATTCCTTGTGAATATATTTAAACCTTACATCCTTGTCTTCTGTTGCTGTGAACATTTTAACTGGTATATTTACCAATCCAAAGCTAATTGAACCTTTCCATACTGTATGCATAAAAACCTCCACTCCAACTTTGCGTACAAAAATAATATATTTTCTATGTAGAACATTTCTTTTCGAAAAACCCCGGTTTAACACAAAGGGTTATATATCTTTACCAACTCTATTGTTTAAAGCTATTTATAGCAACTGATATGTGCCAAAAAATATTGTGTTAGTAATTAGTTTTAAAGAGATACCTTGTGTTTAGTGGAGTATATAATAATTTCGCTCAAACTTATTCTTCGAGTTATAGGCATATAGCACTGATGATTATTTTTTGTTTTTAATGCGTTATTTATTCGCGGTTTTGGTTACTTTTAGCTTTTGACAATAAATACACAGATTAAAAAGACCTTAATATATCAGTCTTAAACTTGTTCATAGATTGTGATAAAATAGATTTATCTTTTTCTATACAGGAGGTTTTAATATGCCCTTTTACGATTTGAAATGTTCAAAGTGCGGAAATGAATTTAACATAATGGCTAAAATGAGTGAACGTGAAAATAAGCAAATAAACTGCCCAGAATGTGGAAGCAACGACTTAGAGGCCGTGTTTAAAAATATTAATATAATTCAATCAAGAAAATCAAGCGACGGAGATTGCCCAAATAAGCATGTTTGTGGCGGATGCTGCGGACATTAAAGAGGGTTAATAGCATTCATATAAAAATAAGGTATCAATTAGGTGGTAGTGTACAACAAACTACGTCATACAATCGCCTTTAGATACCTTATTATTCTTAAATTTGTAAACATCAAAACAGTTCAGAATATTCGTAAATCAATGTTATAGTTATTCCCAATCCGAGTAATAACTAATTTTACTCTAGCAATTCTTCATCTATCTCTCCAATTGTTTCTACATCATCAGCATCGTCAACTTTTTCTGTAGTAGTTTTTTTATCTTTTGAAGTATCTTCCTTTAATTTTTCCTTACTATTATCATTTGTTAATTCCTTATTGTCTGCAGCTGCTTCAACATTGCTGCTATTACCTGTTGGTTGTGATGTAATTATGTATGCTGATCTTGGATATGCAACATCAATTTGGTAGTTCCCTTTATACTCTTTTCTTACCTTGCCTTCAATTTTAAATTGTACTGATTTAATTTCCTTTATTTCAGTAAGAGAATTTACTATAGAATAAAGTGTTAACTGCTCTTTTTTCTTACCTCCTGGATGCTTATTAACAAATTCCTTTGACAGATCCACTGTAGCCACTCCATCCTTAATGGTCACATCAGAATGAACTGTCGTTCCCTCTGGAATAGAAGGCTGCAATTGGCTTCCTTTTTCTGGGCCTTTTATAAGTTCTTTTAAAATAACTGTAGCTAGATATGCATTTCCTTTATTTGCTTCAGCATTATCTATATATCTGATTTCTGGTGCTAGTTTATTACCCTGTTCATTTATAAAATATAGTTGAACTGGGGTTTTATCCTTTAACCCACTTGCTTCAGTGTCACCCATTGTGACACTACTAGTGGGAGTTAATTCGTCACTATTTGCAGCATCTCCATTATTATCAAGAAGAGCACAACCTGTAAAAATACTCATTATAATCCCACAAGCCAAAATTAAACTTAATAGTTTATGCATCTTTATGCCACCTCACACTAAAATGTTAAAATCTGATTTTTGATTATTTCCCTACACCACTATTTCTATGCCCAAGCTTAAAGAAGTATTCTAACATGTATGTATTTTTTATAAAAAGTATACAAATACAAAAGCGGAACCTATAGTCATTCTATAAGTTCCACTTTTATTCTATATTTATTAATTATTGTCAATTCTTCTATCTGAATAGTATAAATTAAAAAGTATAAATTCAAACTTATCAATATGATATTATCTAACTGTTTGATTCAGCCTTTACAGAAATACTGTTTAAGCTAAATACTCTTTTTGCAGGAAAAAACAGTGACATTTTGGTCCCTTGATTTACTTTACTAGATATTTTCAGGTTTCCCTTGTGGCATTTCATAACTCTATAACAGTAGCTTAGACCAAGTCCAAAATTATTATTACTTTTTTTAGTTGAGTAAAATGGAGTCAGTACCTTTTTAATATTTTCAGGATCAATCCCAATTCCATTGTCTATAACAGATAAACATACCTTATTATTCACATATTCTGATTCTATCCTAATAATTCCATTAGTCTCAATAGCTTCAATCGAATTTATAATCAAGTTTTTAAGAACCTCTGAAGCATGTACAGAATCTACGGTTACAGTAATATTTTCTTTGCACTTGTTAATTATTTTAATATCCTTATTAAAAAGCATAGGGGAAACCTGTGTAATTGTTTTATCAACTAAACTTTTTAGGTCATGGGGTTCTAAGTCCATATCATATATTCTGAATTTATTAATTCTCTGAGCGAAATCAGATAGATTTCTGCTAGAATTCTTAATGATATTTAATTTTCTCTCAGTATTTGCATCTAAGTTTGCTGTTGCCCGTATTGTATCAACACATAGATTAATTGTTGCAGATTCATTTTTAATAGCATGAGATATTATACTCATTCCACTCATAGTAGTATCTATAGCTTCATCTAAATTACTTCTTTCAACTCTAAGTCTTATACCAAGTATTCCGTGCTTAAATGCTATTGTAACAAATATTATAAACTGAGCCAGTATTATATATATATTTAGTTCCCATGCCCTATCAATACCCATTGCAACCGATAAGTAACTAGTCCACATTAATATTAAGGTGGTAGGAGTAGCACAAATGCAAACCAATACTTTATGATACCGCTCTGAACATTCTTTTTCTTTTATTACACTAATAATTAGTATAGCATTAGCAACTATGGTATATGGAACTACCCAAGCGGATAATAGTTTATAACTAGGCTCAAATTGTGGATATATAATAAATGTCCCAATACTTGGCATGGCTAATAAAAATAAAATAAAGTGTTTTGTAGCAGTACTAATCTTAATACCTAAAAACTTTGTAAAATAGAGTGCAAAGCACATAAATGCATATGTTGCAAAGTAATGATGCAATATATCCGCAATACATTGTATAATACAACAAATTTTCCATAATTTAATACAATTTAACTTTGCTACATAGGGTATAATATTGTCACTAAATATCACAGCAACACCACCAAAACCATTTAAAAAGAAGCAGGCACTTCCCCACCAAGCCCATGTGGTTTTAGGGTTTGCATAAATTAATAATATAGAAATAACCCATAATAATATAAAAGTTGCGAACATACTATATCTCCTAAATTTTGCATCAGCTTTTTTCTAGTAGTCATATTTTATCACTGATTGTAAATTTTTTCAAGCTATGGCAATATATTTAAGGATTTTGCAGTATTTCCGAAAGGTATTTAATAAAATAAAGTTTAATAAATACTCCAATATACATATTAGCAATATTCCTGCTTATAAACCTCTTACATATGAAATCATCTGCTTACCTGCTACAGCACCCTGACCAACTGCAGTTGAAATTTGCTTAAGTCCTTCTGTACAATCACCTGCAGCAAATAATCCTTTTAGGTTAGTCATTTGATTTTCATCAACCACTACTGAGTTCTTTTGTGTTATTACACCAAGCTTCCTGGCAAAATCTATACTTGAAGCTGATTCAAAGGCAATAAATAACCCATCAATAGTTTCTTTTGTTCCATCTTCAAAAATTATACTTTCAATAACATCCTTTCCATCAATACCTTTAATCACGTTTTTGTTTACACTAAATTTTGAAGCAAGCTTACTGAACTTATCTGACAGTTCTAATTCATTTCCATTTGTAAAAATAGTAATATTTTTGGTAAGAGGCTCTAACTCCATAGCTTCATGAATTACATAATCCTTATAACCTACCAGTCCAACCTTGAGTCCTCTGTAAAAAAATCCATCACAAGTTGTACAATAGCTAACACCTTTACCTTCAAATTCATTTAATCTATCAATTTTCAATTTCACAGTTTGCTGTCCAGTAGCCAATAAAACCGATTTACATGAATAATTTTCTCTAGTGGTATAAATTTCAAAAAATTCACCCTTTTCAATGGCAATTACTTCATTATCATCAAACTTAACGCCTAGTCTCTTTGCCTGTTTTTCTCCCTGTTCTAAAAGATATTTTCCTGAAACTGGTTCAGCAAATCCATAGTAATTTTCTATTCTATCAGCTTTACTTAAGGAACTCTTGTCTTGACCTATTATTAGTGTCCTTAAGCCTGCTCTTACAGTATAAAGTGAAGCAGAAATACCAGCAGGACCCTTGCCGATTATTATTACATCAAACATAATTTTTCTCCCCCTAATAAAATTTATTTCATTATAATTTTTTTATTCTATTTACTCTACTTAGTAAAAAGTTAGAGCAAACTCATTAATAATATTCATCCAAACTAACTTATCCTCTGTCCTAATTTATTTAGAACTAAGTCGCAGGTAAAGTACTTAGGCTTATTACCTATACGCAAGTACAGCTTATATAAATGGGATAACTAATTACTAAATATCAATTACTATTTATCTCTAATTTTTTTGATTAGTCTGATAGAGTTCATTAATCTACTAATATAATATACTAATTTTTATTATTTTCAAAATATGTTTTATTAATGTAACAACTTTTATTGAAATAACATATTATGCAATATCTTAATTATTTATTGGAGGTAAAGTTATGGGATGTTTTGGTGGAAGTAAAAGTTGTGACGGCGGCATTGGATGCGAATGGCTAATTATATTAGCAATAATTTTCTTCTGCTGCTGCAATGGTAGTAGTTCTGGTTGCTTATCAGACTTATTTAATGATTGCGATTGGTTAATTTGGCTTGCAATTATACTATTGTTAGTTTACCTTTGCTGCTGCAGAGAAGATGGCTGCTGCGATTAATTTAATGCAAGCGCCTATTAAAAGGCCAAAAGTACTTAATAGAAGCTTGGGTTATATATCCAAGCTTCTATTTCAAATTAAGAAGTGTAGTTTGTACATATTATGCATACCACTTGGCATAAACTGTTACTAGCTCGAAAATTATTTTTGTACTAATATGGTGCTTTTTCGAGCACCAAAAAACATAAGTTGTTCTGTCTTGTGGGTGCAGTAAACTAAAAGGTGAATAAAAGTGTTAAAAACACTCAACTCCGTAAAGCGGAGTTCTCCAATAAGTATTTAACCAAATTTGTTCCGAATTTCGGTGAGGGGAGGATTATATGGGAGATTCATTAAGTAAAAAGTTGCAAGAAATGATGGCAGATAAAAAGGTTCAGTCAAAAATAAATAAAGCCCTTGAAATGCTAAAAAAAGAAAGTCCAGAAGAAATCCAAAAGAAAATATCTAAAATTGACAAAGACGAAATAATGAAAAAAATTAATGAACTAGATGAAGATAAAATCAAAAATATAGATAAAGATGAATTAAAAAAGAAAATAACTAAAGAAGATTTAGATAAATTAGAAAAGATGCTTGGAAAAGACAGCGATGCCATAATGAAAAAAGTAAATGATTTTTTGAAATCCAAGTAATACTATTTCAGATATAAGGAAGCGGAGTTTACGTACTACATATAGTCGCCCAGATGCGGCTATTAAAAAAACTGATACCACATTTTTAAAAGCAAATTAGTATAAACTTGTAATTGGGAGGGTATTTGAATGAGTGACGACATTGGCGAGAAGTTTAAACAAATAGCAGAAATGCTAGGGGGACAAAACTCAAATGCAAATATCCCTGAAAATGTTAAGGGCTTACTAAACATGCTTATGTCTAGTAGCAGTACAAATGAAGAAAGCCCCTCAGAAGATGATTCTGGCACTTCTAATGAAGCTGAGCAGTCAAATAATAAAGAAAACAATAAAGAAACCAGTAGAGAAACTAATAAAGAAACAGACCAAGCAGATGAATTAACAAGAAAAGTTAAAAAGGCTATGAACGCACTTTCGCCTAATGACCCAAAAGTAAATCTTTTAAATGCACTTAATCCTTACTTAAACAAAAACAGACAGAAAAAACTTAAAAAGTGTATGAAGCTTATGCAAATGGGTAATTTAACAAGACTATTTGATGATTCTGATGAGCGATAAGATTATCAGAGGAAACAACTGAAAAAAAATAAAAAAGGGGGACCGAGTCCATGCTAGTAGATAATGTATTTAAATCAAATACTAAGCATGGATATAAGTATGGTTTATAGCAAGCATACACCAAAATCAAGAAAGTATAGAAAAAGTGAGCCTCATTCAAAGGATCACAATTTGAATATGCCTAATTTAGACACGCCCATATCTGATGAGCATGCTTTGCCACCCGCTGAAGTACCGATTAACAGAGAAAAAAAGAATCCCCCTGCATTCGGTTTTCTCACATCGTTATTTGGTTCGGGTGATAGAACTGAAAGGTCTGAAAAGGCACTGTTTAACATTTTGGGACACGATATTTATTTAGATGACTTAATTTTAGTAGGTCTCATCTTACTACTATTAACAGATAAAATTGAAGATGAAATTTTATTAATTATTCTTGCTTATCTGTTATTAGATATTTTTTAATCTTCAGCAGCTATTTTATTTAAGTTTTTATTGTACTTATTGAAAGACGAGAATACAAAGCATACTAACAGTGCAATATAAACAGTCTTATAAACAATATTTATTATAAGCAATAGGTTACTTGTAGCCCCAGAGACAACCTGTGCATTAGCCAAAGAAAAATTAGCTATTATGTAAACCGAATCAAATACTACCGCAGCAATGTCAAAAATAATTAATTTTGATAATAATGGCCAAAAGTTTTTATCTGATATCTTTTTAGCTATTTTAAAATGATTTTTGTCATATATCATAGCTGATGGATACCAAAATACTAAGTATTGCCTGAAAAAAGCATAGCTAAAAAACAATACTAATATAGTAATAATAAAAAGTAAAATGCCTGCAAATATATTTATCGCGCCACTAAAAGCACTGTCTATAAATATTGCAGCAGGAATAAATGCAATGAAAAGGTAAATTAAAAATAATATGCCGAGACTTAATGTCCATAGGTTCAATGAAATCATTCTAAAGAAGTACTTTTTAACTCCTGCGATAAATTCACTGCCCTCTTTTTTTGTCTTACCTTGCACTCCATTATTTAAAATATTGAAATATCCAGAAAATAAAAGTCCAAAAATCAACGCAAAAGCTACGACAAGTATAATCAAAATAAGAATTACTTTTACTGCTGTTTGTGGTACAAGCATTGTGTTAACCAAAAAATGAATTATGTTAATGTAAGCATCAAAAGGACTTCCTGTTTTAAACATTGAAACCCCGTAAAATAACGTTATAAAAAGGTTCTCAACAATACTTATAATTATACTGAGTAATATAGTCAATACAAGTATTGATGGCCTTTTAGTTAATAAACGAACAGCATTGTTCAGCGTTTCCATTGCTTCCCTTCTTTCTTTTACACAAAAATGTTCATACCACATTTTAATTCTTTGTTTTTCATTATATTTTTCATTATAACTGTATATAAATCATTTTGCTTTTAAAAAATTATAGATAGATATAATATAATATTTTAACACATAACAATATAACATATTATCATACTTTGAAAAAATCTCAAATAAATTTTATTGGTTTTTCCCCTCTAGTTAACCTCCCTCATACTCAGCGAAATCCTCTTTCTATCAACATCTACCTCTAGAACTCTAACTTTGACAATATCGCCTACAGACACTATCCCCATTGGATTCTTTACAAACTTGTCTGCAAGCTGTGAAATATGCACAAGCCCATCTTGATGTACACCGATATCAACAAAAGCACCAAAGTCAGCAACATTTCTGACCGTTCCCGTAAGTACCATTCCAGGTCTTAAATCCTCCATGCCAAGTACATCTGTCCTGAGTACAGGCTTTGGCAGTTCGTCTCTTGGATCTCTTCCAGGCTTTAATAACTCATTAACAATGTCTCTTAATGTTGGCACTCCAACTTCAAGTTCTTCTGCAACCTTGTCTATTCCATATTGCTCAACCTTTTTATCCAATCCATTCAGCTTTTTAAGCTTAACATCAGATAATTCATAACCCATTTTTTCTAAAAGCATTTTCGCAGCTTTATAAGATTCAGGATGGACAGAGGTATTATCAAGTATATTATCACCATCAGCTATTCTAAGGAAACCAGCACATTGCTCAAAGGTTTTGTCACCAAGCTTTTTAACCTTTTTAATTTCATTTCTGTTTTTGAATTTGCCATTTTGTTCTCTATACTCTACAACGTTCTTTGCAATAGCAGCTGAAACACCTGAAACATATGATAATAAAGACGCAGAAGCAGTATTCAAATCAACCCCAACATTATTTACACAAGCCTCTACCACGCCACCTAAAGATTCATCCAACCTTTTTTGATTCATATCATGCTGATACTGTCCTACACCAATAGCCTTAGGGTCAATCTTTACTAATTCTGCCAGCGGATCCTGAAGTCTTCTTGCAATTGAAACAGCACTACGAAGAGCCACGTCGAAGTCTGGAAACTCTTCTGCTCCAAGCTTTGAAGCAGAATATACAGAAGCACCTGCCTCACTAACAACCATGTAATAAACCTTTCTATCTATCTCTCTTAATAGTTCAGCGACAAACATTTCTGATTCTTTTGAAGCTGTACCATTTCCGATGGAGATAATATCTACATTATGTTTTTCAATTAAATTTTTTAGTTTAACCTTTGCTTCCTCCACTTTATTTTGTGGTGGCGTAGGATAAATTACAGTAGTTTCAAGTACCTTTCCAGTTTCATCAACAACAGCAATCTTACAGCCTGTCCTGTAAGCAGGATCTAATCCCAATACAACTCTATCTTTAACTGGGGGCTGGAGAAGAAGATTTCTGAGATTTTCTGAAAATACCTTAATTGCCTGTTCCTGTGCAACTTCAGTTAATTTATTTCTAATGTCTCTTTCTAGTGATGGAAAAATCAATCTAGAATAGGAGTCTTCAATTGCAAGTTCAACATATCTTCCCATATCAGCATTAGTATTTCGTATTGATTTCCCTTTAAGATACAGCAGACATTTAGAGTTATCAACATCTATTTTTACTTGCAGAAACTCTTCCTTTTCACCTCTATTTATAGCCAAAACTCTATGATTTGCTATTTTAGAAACAGGCTCTTTAAAATCATAGTACATTCTGTAAACAGAATCCTTTTCTTTTTTAGCAGTGGAGATTATTAAACCCTCTCTAAAAATAATTTCCCTCAAAGCTTTTCGGTACTCTGCATTATCAGAAATTTCCTCTGCTATTATATCCATTGCACCTGCTATTGCTTCTTCTACAGTATTTACGCCCTTTTCCGCATCAATATATTGTGAAGCTAATTCCTCAACTGTAGTTCGTGATGGCATCTGAGCATAAATAATTGATGCTAAAGGCTCTAAACCCTTCTCTTTTGCAATTGATGCGCGAGTCTTTCTTTTAACCTTATATGGTCTGTAAAGATCTTCAATCTCCTGAAGCGTAACTGCTTTATCTAATGCCTTGCTAATTTCTTCTGTAAGCTTGCCCTGCCCATCTATCAGTCTTTTAACATCCTCTCGCCTTTCATTTAGGTTTCTCAAGTACACTAAGCGTTCGTATAATTCTCTAAGCACTTGGTCATTTAATTCGCCTGTTACTTCCTTTCTGTAACGAGCTATAAAGGGTATTGTATTTCCTTCGTCAATTAAATTAACAGTGTTTTGTACTTGAGAAGGCTTTAAATTAAATTCCTTAACCAATTGTTCAATAATATTCATAATAACCTCCATACTGAGTTCTAGCATAAAATAGTAAAACTATATTCTTTCAATTACAATGTCTTTTCTTAATTGTTCAACTCTTTCATTATTTATCAAACCAATTTCAAGAAATTCGGTATTTGATGAAGCACATGCAACGCCAAGCCTAAAGCATTCCTCAAGCCCCAGTCCCTTTGCCAAGCCAGTACTGATGCCTGCTACCATTGAATCCCCAGAGCCTATGGTATTTATCACATTAACATTAACGGGATATGCTTTATATGCAGCGTTCTCACTCACCAACAGGGCACCCTCTGCACCTAATGAAGTGACAACAACCTTTACACCTATATTTATTATCTCCCTGCAAGCCTTCAGAATTTCAGAATCAGTAGTAAAATGTGACTTATAATATGTTGATAGTTCTCTCAAGTTTGGTTTTATCAGATAGGGCTTAGCATTAATTCCTTGTTTAAGTACATCTCCACTAGCATCTAAAATTGTTTTAATACCTAGTTTGTTTGCCTCGTCAATAAGATTGGCATAGGTATCAGCTCCTAGACCTTTTGGAAGTCCTCCTGAGCAAACAAGTACTTTTGTTTGTTTTATGTTTTTATTAAAGCTTTCGAGAAAACTTTGCCAAGAATAATCACTTATTGTGGGTCCTTCTTCTAATATTTCTGTTTCCCGATTATTTACCTTATCTATAATATTATTATTTGTTCTTGATTGGCCTTCTACTTCTATTAAATATGACTTTGCCCCTGTTTTAAGGATGTTGTCCTCCAACCATTGACCGGTGTTACCCGCTTTGAAACCTAGTACAGCTACTTCTGCTTCCAGCATTCTAGAAACCCTAGCAACATTGATACCCTTGCCGCCAGCTGATTGTATACAATTATTAACCCTATATAATTCTCCTGCACGAAAACTATCAATCACATAAATTTTATCTATGGCTGGACTTAATGACAATACTGTAATCATTTGAATTCTCCGATTTAATTTTTTAGTTGCAATTTTATATTAATAGTACAACTTTCGCATTTATAATTGCCAGTGTGGAATACTTTATCAAATGAAAAGTAATATAATGGCTTAAAATTTAATTATCTTTCTTGTAAAAAAACTATTGATTGATAATTCTCCCGCACTAAATAGACTTATATACGAAAATTGAATTAAAAAGATTAAACATCATTAATATTAATCTGCTAAATTTAGTTATTAATTTAAAGCATAAAACAATTAACATAAAAAATTCTACGATTCAAAACTAAACGCGAGTTATATTATACCATTAAAAATATATATGTGGAATAAATGAAGTTTCAGTTATCATATCTTTACTTAATTTATTCAATTTTTTAAACAAACAAAAACTAGTCAGTCCTGTTAAGGATATGACCAGTAATTAAGCAGAGCATTTATTGTTGCCTTGAATCTCTAGTTGAGATTAATTATTTTGCATCAACCACTCTAAAAAGAAGCTTTCAAAAGTGTCTTCCCATGCAAATTGTAATAATAAGCTGTATGTATCCACTCTTATACTTTAGCAAGGACGTTTTAAAATGGTAATCACCTTTCTAGTAGTACCTTGTCCTATATTTAGTGTAAAACTTGAAGCAACTTCCCAGCCATCTTTACCAAGAATATTTAAGTCGTCACTAAAGTTTTGTATATCAATTTGCCCTCCTAAAAGCCCTTTACATTCCGCCTCAATTACTTTATATTCCCATTTTAGCATCACCGTCACCACCTAACATATATAAAAAGTATCTAATGCTAATAAATACTTGTTTGATTTTTTCTATAAGTATTATATCATTTATTCCAATTTGTTTATAATTAATTATTTTTTACCATTGCTTTTTAAGAAAAACACTTTCTGAAATGATTCATTACGCTTTATTTACATCAAAAAATATGTTAATTTGATTTACATCATATTATATCTCTATAATTTATGGAAATATGTTCAAATTATCCGGCAGCACTTGATCGTTAAATAAAATCTGATCTTTGCGTGATTTATTGCTATACATTTTTTTAGTACAACTACGCAAGTCTTATAATAACTTAAATGGATTAACCATTTGAACTGCAACATCCTAAACATAAATAAAAAGAGAATATGTGTTTATCACAATTCTCTTTTTATCAGTTAATGCAAATTATCTACTATAAATAAAAGAACTATTTACTGTTCTTGCTATTTTTAGTTTTTCCACCGCCATTATTATTCTTATTTTCACCAACCTGATCATTATCAAATGTTGTATTATCAACACTACTCTTTTTCTTACCTTTACCCATGTACAACTTCCTTTCTAATTATTAATAATTGTTTTGTTTAGACTTAACAGCTAAATAGCTATTAAATCAATATCAATATTAATTATTTCATAGTTTAGCAAATTTTATTCTAATTTTATGAGTCGTGCTAAATTATTTTGACTTAGTTTGCAGATAGACTACGTTATGCTTATACTGGTACGCGAGTATAACTTATATAAATGGGATGCTTGATTAAAGATATTTGTTTGAATATGTTGGTGAAGAATAGTTAATTTTACCGTAAAACCTACACGATGTAGGTTTTAGCGTAACAATAAAGCATGGATGCTGAATGTAAGCTGCGGTAAAATTAACTATATTGAGCCAATACAAATTCAACAAATATCTTGGGAATAGCCCATTTAGATAAATTTGTACGGGAGTACCAGTAAGCCTTACTATATTCTATCTGCAAAATTCAAAAAATAGTTAGCACAATGCATGTTTTAGCTATATCTTAAATGTTGCTTTATTAATCTGAACTATCCCCTCAGTTTCCTTCAGCTTTTCAGAAAGCTCCAGCAACGCTCTGTCCTTCATTTTGCACTCAAGTATAAAATCAATATCTTTATTAATAACCTTAACTTTATTCAAAAAACTAACAAAGTCTGAATAGTCAATATAATCTGCATGACTTCGATATTCTTTATTGCTTTTAGGACTTGAAAAATGAAGCTTTGGAGGATAAATTTCTCCATTCCATGTATTAAAAATTCTAGGTAAAAGTTCTTCTATTTCCTCACCATTATTTACACAATTATGATGGTGAACATCTAATACCATTGGAATATTTAGGTCCTCACAAATTCCTAATACGTCGGCTGCTGTAAAAGCTTTATCGTCGTTTTCTAAAATAATCCGTTTACGAATTCTATCAGGAAGCTTTAAATAATTTTTTTTAAATCGCTTTATTGCTTGCTCTTTATCGCCGTACACACCTCCAACATGAAGTACCAATTTGTACCTGTAATCGTCAAGTCCCATTGCTTCAAATATTCTAACATGATAGTCAAGGTCTCTAATGGATGCTTCGAGCACTTCTGCCTTTACAGAGTTCAAAAGTGTAAAATGGTCTGGATGAGCACTAACTCTAAAATTATTAGCTTTTATATATTCTCCAATACGCCTAAATTCTTCTTGAAATTCTTCGCTATAATTCCAGCCAAATAGTTCATTATGAGTGGCAAGAGGTATAAGCTTGGAAGTAATCCTATAAACTTCTATGTTTTGAGCAGCATTATTTTTAAGTATTCTCAACGTATTCTCAAGATTACTCCTTGATACTCGTGCAAGCCTTATTCTCTTAGCATTTTCATCCTTAAGTTTTTTATATGTTGTATAAGTAACTGTACCTGACGGCGAACAATTTTCCAAATCCAATGTCATAGCTACAAAGCCAAGTCTAAATATCATTTGAGTCTCCTATACTTTTGTTCGAGTATGTTTTATTATTCCCATTCTTTCTAAATTAATTATGTAAATTTAATTTCAATGTGAACTCAAAAAGCAGATTTTTTACTATTCAGTCTTTACTTTAGCAATCAATACTTGTCAACAAAACCATTGATAAATTTGAATGTCCATGGAATAAACCATTTTAATAGACAAAATAGCACCGAAATTTTCACCTTTTATTATATTTTTTCATGCCAGCTATTTATTTTAAAGTAAGATATGGTAAAATTTAATTAATAGTATATTTTGCTATTATATGAACATTATTTTTATTTATACAAAGGACAAAATGAGTAATTGTAACTTATTAATAAACAAATTTATAGAAAAGTTTGGTCAATTAATTAAATATGGTTTAGTAGGCATAGTAAATACATTAATAACTGCAATAGTACTATTTACATTAATGAATTGCTTCGGGGTGTCTTACAAAACCTCAAACGCTATAGGATATGTTGCAGGTTTTGTTAACAGCTTTATTATGAATAAGCTTTGGACATTTAAAGATAGCAAAGCACCAATAACAAAACAATTTTTGCGTTTTTCAGCTGTTTTTGTTATATGCTATTTACTTCAGCGATGGTTGCTTATATTTTTAGTTGAGGAGTTATTTATTAATAAAAATATATCTCAGCTTATTGGCATGATTTTTTATACTTTAATTAGTTTTGTTTTTAATAAATTGTTTGCCTTTAAGAACAGCTGAGAAGCTTAAATAGTTTACCTAACCCTGTATTTAGCTTGCAATAATAATTATGGTACTTTTATCCAAGATATTTCTTTAATATTTGTTAATACTAAATTTATAGTATTTTCAATATTGGAGGAGATATCTATGGATGAAAAAATTACCGCATTATACACAAACTTATATGATGCTAATGCAGCCATAACTAATTTAAAGACAAATGGAATAAAAATGGCAAATTTGAACACATCAGATTATGGACTTCATGTTGGATTCGGTCAAAAAATGATACCGCGCAAATTCCCGGGTGCTATTAATTCAACTGTTGTTAAGTTAGAAATCAATGTGGATTCAACTAATAAGGATAATGCTATTTCTGTGGTAGAAGGAAGCTATGGTGTGATAGATTAGAAATAATTAGAGGATTATTTAAAAAAATATTGAATATAATGTTATAGATTTTTCCAGGAAGTAAAATACCAGTATCGTGGGGTGTAGCTATGAAAGCTATTATTATGGCCGGCGGAGAGGGTTCAAGACTTAGACCTCTTACTTGTAATTTACCGAAACCAATGGTTTCTGTGATGAATAAGCCAGTTATGGAACATACTATCAATTTACTAAAAAAATATGGTATTACCGATATTGGCGTTACCCTAATGTATCATCCTCAACATATTAAGGATTATTTTGGTAATGGAAAAAATTTAGGAGTCAACATCACATATTTTCTTGAAGATACACCTCTCGGTACAGCTGGAGGGGTAAAGAACGCTCAAAGCTTTTTAGATGAAACATTTATTGTAATCAGTGGTGATTCTATTACAAATTTAAACATAGCTGAAGCGATAAAATTCCATAAAGAAAAGAATTCTATTGCCACAATTGTTTTAAATAAAGTTGACGTACCACTTGATTATGGAGTTGTATTAACTAATTCGGATGGTTCCATTACTGGCTTTGTTGAAAAACCAAGTTGGGGAGAAATATTCAGTGACACAGTTAATACTGGCACTTATATCCTTGAGCCAGAAATATTTAATTATATTGAGCCTAATAAAAATACCGATTTTAGTCATGATGTATTTCCTTCTCTCCTATTTGCTTCTGAGAAGCTATATGGGTATGTCAGTACGGATTATTGGTGTGATATAGGGGATATAAGATCATATGTAAGGTCTCAATGTGACTTATTAGAAAAAAAACTTAAAATTGATTTTGATGGAGTTCAGATAAAAGAAGGTGTTTGGGTAGGCAGCGGTACAATTATTGAAAGTACTGCTGAAATAAATGGTCCATGTATAATAGGATCTAACTGTAAAATAGGAAATGGTACTTTAATCGATAACTGTACGATAATTGGAAATAATACCATTATCGAAGACGATGTATCTATTGTCCGTAGTATTATTTGGGACAATTGTTATATAGAGTATGGAAGTGAACTCAGAGGTGCCATACTTTGCAACAGAGTAAATCTAAAGCACTATGTATCCTTATTCGAAAATTCTGTTATAGGTGAAGGCTGTAAAATTAGTGAACGAGTTATTGTTAAGCCTAATATAAAAGTTTGGCCAGAAAAAATAATTGATCCTTTTGCAATTGTTGACAGAAATATGATATGGGGTACAAAACACACTAACAAAATTTATGGTCAAAACGGTATCTCTGGAATTATAAATGTAGATATTTCTCCTGAATTTGCTACAAGACTAGGAGCTGCATATGGCTCTCAGTTCAAAATAGGTTCTAGAGTTGTTGTCAGTTCTACAAATTCAAATTCAGCAAGAATGTTTAAGCACGCATTTATATCTGGTATATTATCAGTTGGTGTTGAAGTTTATAATATGAGCAGTCTTTTAACGCCTATTGCACGAGCCGCCATAGGATTTTTGGCTGTTGAAGGGGGCATACATATAAAGACTGACACTCAAAATGATAATATGATTAGAGTAGACTTCATGGACGGAAGAGGTGCTGCTATAAGTCGTTTTAATGAGCGTAAAATAGAAAATTCCTTTTTTAAAGAGGATTTCAAAAGATGTTCAGCCGATCAAATCAGACGGCTAAATAATATAACTGATTTTAGCATATATTATATGCGTTCAATATATAGCAAAGTTGATATGGCACTAATCAAAGCAAAAAAACTAAAGATATGTATTTATTCACAAACAGAATTTGTATCGTCAATGGTTGTTTCAATGCTTAATGACTTAGGTTGTACAACTAGTTGCTTTACATATAGCAATAACTATGATTTGGATCAAATTAGACAAAGCATTGAAAACACATGCTCTGATTTTGCAGCAGTAATTGACAAAAACGCTGAAAACCTTGTTTTAGTTAATAAAACTGGCAGAGTTATTAAGGACGATTTATTTCAAGCATTTATTGCATTGATAATATTCAGAACTTCTCCAGGCTCAACTTTCTTTGCACCTATTACTGGTTCAGAGGTAATCGACAAGCTTGCGCTTAAATATAATTGTAAAGTTAAACGAACAAAAAATTCATCTTATGCAATAATGGATGAAATCTTGAATAATAATTTTGATAAAGAAACTAAACAGTTTATTTTAAGCTTTGATGCTATTGCTGGACTAATTTATATAGTTGAATATATTTGTTCTTCTAATACTAGTTTGATTGAACTTTTATCTGAAATCCCAGAATTCTTTATGACAAGCAAAAGTATTCATTGTCCTTGGGAATTAAAAGGTAAAATTATGAAAACAATTATAAACGAACAAAATTTGAAAAAAATAGAGTTATTAGACGGAATAAAGCTTTATTCAAGTCAAGGTTGGGTTTTTTTACTGCCTGACGCTGATAAGCCTATTTTTAAAATAATATCTGAAGGCAATTCAAGCCTCGAATCTGAAGCCTTATGTAATAAGTATTATAATTTGTTAGAAAGGATTATTGAGAATAACTAAATAATGACATCCCTCAATATATTTGGGTTTAAATATTTTGTTGTCCTAATTGAAATATATAATGAGAACAGTAATTGCAGAAAATAAACACGATAGTAAAAAGATAGAAAAAGTTATAAGGGATTTTTTCCCCAACTTAGCCTCAGGCATGTTGTTCAAAGCACTACGAAAAAAAGATATTAAGGTAAATGGTGTTCGAGTAAAAGAAGACTATGTAGTATCAAGCGGAGATAAAATTGACATTTATATAATCGATGATTTCCTGTTTGGAAAAAGTGATGAGGGCTATAATGTTGTTTTTGAAGATAATAATCTCTTGATAGTAAATAAAGCTCAAGGTGTACCTGTACATCCCGATAATAATCAAAAAGAAGCTACTCTTATAGATAAGCTTCAAAAACAATATGGCCCTGAAATTGCATTATGTCACAGACTAGACAGAAACACCAGTGGCTTGGTTATACTTGCAAAAAATCAGGCAACACTGGATATCATGCTCAATAAAATAAAGCACAGAGAAGTACAAAAATATTATAATTGCATTGTCTCGGGCGTTATGGAAAAGAAACAAGCTGAACTTACTGACTACCTAGAAAAAAACAAGAAGATCAGTAAAGTCTTTATTTCAAATAAAAAGTCCAAAGAATCAGTTAAAATTGTTACTAGATATAACGTAATTAAGTCATTAGATGACCTAAGTCTGCTAGAAGTAGAGCTCATTACAGGCAGAACTCATCAAATTCGTGCACATCTTGCATTTTATGGTCATCCAATAATTGGTGATGGTAAGTATGGTAAAAATGCTGAAAACAGAAGGTACAACGCAAAATATCAAATGCTTTGTGCTAATAAGCTTACTTTTGCTTTTACAAGTCCAGCAAAACACCTTGATTATTTGAAGAATAAAACAATTTCAATCGCTCCGCCTTTTGATTTAGAAGACATAATTAAAAATCAAAAGAAATAAATATAACTTAATAAATCCAACTTTCTATTGATAAGTTTAACACCTATGATTTTTAAACTTGGAAAATTGAATTAATAAAGTAATAAATTAAGTGCTTGAAACTATTGTCGTTAGATTCAAGCACTTTTTAAATTGTGTTTTTACTCAAACTTCATATGTGAATCTATACTTACTGAATTAAGATCTGGTGTGATAACTGTTACGTTTTCTTTATAAACATCTGTACAAATATCTTTCCGTATGTTGGGCTGTCTACAATTCCAATTCCTGTATGTGTAAACTTTTTATTATAAAGATTATTTCCGCTCTCATTTGTCCAAGCCTTTACAGCCTTTTCAATTGTCTGATTTCCAGCTATATTTTCACCTGCAGCACTAAATTTAATATTATACTTTTTCATCATATCAAAAGGTGAGCCATAGAATTTTGATGTATGGCTAAAATAATTATTATCTTTCATATCCTTAGCCTTTAATCTTGCTATATTTACTAGATCAGCATCAAACTCTAATGCTGCTAAACCCTGTTTCTTTCTCTCATTATTTATCAAATCCAGCAATGCCTGTTCATCAGCTGAAATATCCTTAACCTTTGCTGCATCAGCAGTCACAGTATTTACGGCTTTTGCAGGGGTAGCTGAAGCAGTTTTTGTATTGGTTTTACTTGTTGTTTCCTTTACCTCTTTAACCTTGACATATTGAGATGTAATTGCTCCTACATTGCCGCTTGAACCAACATAAACAGCATACCAATCCCCCATCTTCCCAATAATAGTAATATCCTGATTTTTTTTGAGTTTACATATAATATCAAAAGTAGTTGCAGGACCAGTACGTAAATTTACATTTGATGCAGTAACTACACCAGGTGTAAGTTCCATGCTTTTATAGGCTTCAGATGCCTCAACCTTGAACTGACCTGTTCCCATCGGAATTACAGTAAATAATGTAACCAAAATAAGTAATGTTGCAGACAATAATCTCCTTTTTATCATAGAATCCTCTCACTCCTCATTAGCACACAAAAATATTAAATATTAAGCAATAAGTTAAAATACTAATTTACATAGTTTTAATCCAGAAATCGTTATTAATGTACAATAACAAATCATAGATAAAACCCATATGCTTTTAGTATTGACATGTTTTTCATATTTATTAGCTTTTTGAGAAATATATTACCCAAATATCTAACATAAAAAATAAAACTTAACTAAGTTAAATTAACACAAAAAGTTATGTTAATATTATTGATATAAAAACTTATTAATAATATCATAGTTAAGTCTTTTAAATATACAGGAAAGCCTACGTACTATTAATCAATATCTTTATATCTAATAATTGACTCAATTGGGCAATTTTTATGCACTTGAAGAGTTATACCATGTATAATATAATTATTGTAATATTTATAGAAAATTAACTGTTAAAAACATTATCATTAAAAAGTGGAGATAAACTTATGAAAGTTGGAATAGGACAAGATAGTCATAAATTTGATTTAAATAATACTCAGAAAAAATTCATTCTTGGTGGAGTAGTATTTGATGGTGTAACACCTCTCGCAGGAAACAGTGACGCAGATGTTGTTCTTCATGCTCTAACTAATGCTATTTCAGGAGTTACAGGTGTTAATATTTTAGGTGAAATAGCTGATAAAATGTGCTTAGAGAATGGAATTACAGATAGTTCAGCCTATGTTTTGGAAGCACTGAAATATCTGGACAATATAAAAATTGTACATGTTTCAATTACCATAGAGTGTTCATATCCTAAAATATCCCCTAAAATAGCTGAAATGCAGAAAGTGATTGGCGAATTACTGGGTCTTCCTGAAAATAGCGTTGGAATTACGGCCACTACAGGTGAAGGGCTTACTGCTTTTGGTCAAGGAAAAGGTATCCAGGCCTTTTGTTGTGTAACAGCATTATAATACCTAAATTCAATGTAAATTTTTACGAACTGTAGAAAAATTTTATTACATCAGCAAAAAACAATTCTAATGCAGATGAATTTACAAGAGAGTTTGCAAGGCTATTGAAAGAAGGTGTATCTCAATGAAAAAGCTAGATTTATTCATAAATAATTACTGGTGCATGTCATGTTCATCTAAAGAATCAGACTTGCACCAGTTTTTTAAAGCTATATATTTGTTGAATTAATAATTATTAAGCATCCTTATTGCTTCTTGCAATTGACTCACCTATAATTAAATCCTCAGGTGTAGTAATTTTTATATTCTTGTAGCTGCCTTCAATAATTTTAACTTGTATTCCCTGTCTCTCTACTAAAACTAAATCATCCGTACCAATATAACCACTTTGAATTGCCACTTTATGTGCATTCATTATAATGTCATATGTAAAAGCTTGAGGCGTCTGAATGCTCCATAGGCTGCTTCTGTCAGGAGTAGTTGTCACAAATCCATTTTGGTCACATATTTTTATAGTGTCTTTAAGCCTGACACCTACTCCACATGCGCCGTATTCTTTTGCAGCTGATATACAATCAATAATGTTCTTTTGAGAAACAAAGGGTCTTGCGCCATCATGAATCAACACAATTTTCCTGCTCTCATCAGTAGCACATAAACCTTTATATACTGAATTTTGACGTTCAGAACCACCACTAATTAATTCTTTAACCTTTGAAAAATTATATCGTTTTATAATATTATGTCTGCAATACTCAATGTCAGCTTCATTTACCACTACAATAATATCAGAAATAGCTTCACAATTTTCAAATACGGCAATTGTTCTAGCCAAAACAGGTATTCCAGCAATATCAATATACTGTTTATTGATATCGGAATTCATTCTTGTTCCTTTTCCAGCCGCTGTAATTATTGCTGTTGCCTTCTCAGTTATTTCATTACTTACTAAACCAGCTTCTTTATTTAAACCCAATTTTGCTTCTAACCTCCACTAGTTTAATTTTTTATTTAATTACTACATTCTTTGCATATAAAAATAGTATTACTTATCAGGCTTTGCAAAAATTAATCTTCCTGCTGAAGTCTGAAGAACGCTTGTTACAATTACTTGGATTGCTTCACCTACATACTTCTTTCCATCCTCAACAACAATCATAGTCCCATCATCAAGAAAAGCTACACCTTGTCCAGCTTCCTTACCAGCTTTAATAATTTGGACATTCATTTCTTCACCTGGTAAAGCAACTGGCTTAACTGCATTTGCCAAATCATTAATATTTAAAACCTCAATACCTCTCAGCCTTGCCACCTTACTGAGGTTGTAGTCTGTAGTAACTAACTTGCATTTTAGTTCTAGTGAGGCCTTTAACAGCATTTCATCTACCTCTTGAATATCCTTATAATCCAAATCTGCTATTCTCACCACATAATTATTATCCTTTTGGAGTAAATTCAATATGTCAAGGCCCCTTCTACCTCTTGCCCTTCTTGTGCTGTCAGTAGAATCTGCAATATGTCTAAGTTCTTCAAGCACAAAAGAAGGAATAATAATGTGTCCATCCACAAATCCAGTAGAATATATATCCAATATCCTGCCATCAATTATTGTGCTAGTATCTAGAAGCTTTGATTGTCCCAAAGAAGTTGATTTTGAAGGGCTTTTAGAATCCTTAAAGAAATCCGAAAAAATATCATTTTTCTTCCTTAGAGCCAGAGCCACACCAGCAAATCCTAATAATATATTAATTAAAACCGCAAAGGTTACTCCTAGTATCTCAATCTTCAAAATTGGTATACTTATTAAATTGGCCACAATTAGGCCCAAGATAAGCCCAATAGCACATATAAGCAATTCAGAAAGAGTTATATTTTGTATTCGGCTTTCAAATTTGTCAATAAAACCGCCCAAAAATTCAATAATTTTTGCAGAAATAAAATAAAATACTGCACAAAAAAACAATGAAAATATTACGAATATAGAAATTCGAATACTCTCACTAACATTTATACTATTATTATTAAAAATTGTTCTTAAAATGCTATAGCCAGTAACTGCTCCCAAAATAGAAAAAGAAGCTTTTATTATTCTATTTAACACGCTATCTCTCCTTCAAAAGTTTTAGTCAGCATAAAGGTATTCTTGAATCTTGTCCTCAACCTCATGCTGATTTAATCCTTTTGCAAGAACTAACTCGCTTATTAATATCTGCTTAGCACTGCTTAACATTTTTCTTTCACCTGTAGACAATCCTTTAGTTCTATCTCGCTGCATAAGACATCCGACAACATCAGCAACTTCAAATATATTGCCACTTTTTATCTTAGTCATATTTTCCCTATAACGCTTATTCCAATTGGAAGATAATTCATGAGGTTCATTTTTAAAGACTTTAAAGACCTTGTCAGCTTCAGAAATGCTAATAACATCACGTATTCCAATTTCATTAACGTTATTAGTTGGTATCATTACTTTTAAGTCACCGATTGGAATTTTCATAACATAATAGCTACAAATCTTTCCTAGAATCTCTTTTTCTTCAATAGACTCAATAATGCCTGCACCATGCATAGGATATACTATTTTATCTCCTACATTATACATAGTAACCTCCACACTCACTTTCGACACAAAATTGGTGAAACACTTTATGGAGAACATCCACACTGCTTTCTTTTGAAAAAACAAATATGCTGCAGGAGGAAAAACTCCACGCCTTTATTTATTGTAAAGCATTTAAGCTATGGCGCTAACCTTCAACTTTATTTGTTAAAAAAAAATCAAGCCGTAATGAAAATCTTTATACCTATTTAACAATCGAGTTATTGTAAGGTGTGATAACAACACCAGCAATATTCTAATATTTTCTTTTGTGAAATATAATCAAAAATACAAATATTACGTACTAAACCTAGTCATATTGTTTCATTTTGAACCTTAATATGTTGAACTAAAGTCAAATATTCTCTTATTATCTACTAAGCCTAAGTAATATTGTTTCATTTTGAACCTCTATATGTTGATCAAAAGTCAAATATTCCCTAACTAAAATCAATAATCTAACTAACGAACTTGAGCCTTGAAGTTAGCCTAAGCACCAACCTTCTGCACAAAAATGGCAAAACTATCTGTGGAAATGCTCGAAATTACGCTAAATACACTCGGACTATCTTTCAAGCTAAATACTTAGAACCACCACTTTAAGCATAAGAATTTGGTTTGCCTACTTGTAAACCTACCTAAATTTAGAAGGACAATAATAATTATGTATACCCATTATAGTTCTCAAAACATAGCATATCAAAATTCTTGAACTATTACAGGCAAAGGCTTAAACCAAAATTGACTTATTTAAAGATGCAATGAATATAATATTAAAACGCACCATAAAACATTGAGTGCGTTTGATTAGCTGCGTATTTACTTCTATTAATTTTAGTATACTACAAAGAACTTGCAATGTCAAAAAATAGTCACAATAATATTTATGGAAATTATATTTTGTTAAACCACTGTTTTTATTTGACATAACCTCTAGTAAGAACGTATAATTAGACTAGACATCTAAATACTGAGGTGAATCATATGAAAGATATGCTTATTGATGATTTTCAATACACTGCACAGGAATTACTTATTAGAAATAAAAGTATACTTGATTTGATTACGAAATATCAGGATTCAAATTCTAGAGTTAATAGGGCAATTATAAAGACTGTTACACAGTGCGGTTGCATGACTATATCAGCACATAAACAGGAAATCCCTGATGATGCTAGTTTTGACGAAATGAAAAATTCTGTAGAAAGCCATATCGAAGGCACCTTATGTGAAAATTGCAGAGATGCTATTGAAAGAGATATCGGAAGAAATGTATTTTATTTAGCATCCATTTGCAATGCACTTGATTTAAACCTATATGATATTATTCTTAAGGAAAACGATAGAATACGTATGCTTGGAAAATATAACTTGAGGTGAAATTTTCAATTTTTTCCAACAATATACTATTTGAAGTATAAGATTACTAATGCTGATAACAAACAGAGCTAGTCAATTTTTATTTGTCTAGCTCATTTTTAATATTTCAATTTATTTAATTTCTAAATTATCCTCATTCAGATACATCAAGTCCAAATAGTTTTTACCTGTTTTTGTTTTAAAATATTTATCTTTTAAAGATAATACCGAATCTTTTGATATTTCATCTTCATGTACGTTAATTAAAAAATCAGCTTCAACAAGAATTTGAAAATCAATATCATCAATAGCAGTATATGTATGATGATGCCCTACAAGAAAACAAACTCTATCTACAAGCAAATCATCAAATTCAAGTCTCTCAAGCAGCTTCTTTGCAATTGGAGGCCCTTCTAGTTCTTGGTATTTTCCCGCACTAGAATTATACTTCTGCTCACTGACTTTTATGCCTATATCATGTACAATAGCTGCCACTTCCAATATATCCTGTTTTTCATTGTCCAATCCTTCCATCTCTCCTATTGTTTTGGCAAAGCTATATACTTTCATAAAATGATTAATTCTCTTTATGTCTCCTGCATAGTATTTGACCATTTCACTTATCAATTCACTCTTTTTGAGCATTTTGCAACCCTCCTAAATCTATTTGAATTTGCAATTATGTTATTTATCCTTTATTAAAAACATGTCTTATAACATCCTGAAGAAGTTTCAACTCTATCACTTCAATATTTTTAGTATCCAAAGTACGCACGATGGCATTTGGAGCCACATAGACTCTTTTAAAACCTCTTCTGTCAAGTTCTCTTATTCTAAGTTCTAATGAAGGAACCTTTTTTAGTTCACCTGTTAATCCCACATCAGCAATAAAGGCTGTATCATTTGGTATTTCCTTGTCAAGTACTGATGAGACTATACTCATTATAATGGCTAAATTAACTGTTTGTTCTTTTAATTTAAGACCTCCTGTGGTTTTAATAACCACATCCTTATCGTAAAGAGATACTTTACCTCTCTGTTCAAGAATTGATATCAAAGTACTTAGCTGTTCTCGTCGAACACATTCACCTATTCTGGATGGATAAGGCGTAAATGTCTTTGATACTAAGCTCTCTATTTCTACAATAATTGGTCGGGAACCATCCTTAACAACTGTTAATGCACTTCCTGAAACTCTTTCATTTTCGTCTCTGCTTGTCATAAAATACTCTGAAGGATTGTCAATTGATACAAGGCCATTTTCAGTCATTGAAAAATAACCTCTCTCCCATGTACTCCCAAATCTGTTTTTAGATACAGAAAGCCCTCTCAATTCCTCTTCATTTTCACCATCTAATATCAAAACAGCATCTACAAGATGTTCCAAAGCACGTAACCCTGCTATTTCCTCACTTTTATTCATTTGCCCAACCAAGAATACTGCCCTTGGCTTTAAAGGGTCTTTTGCAAGCTTGAGCAATTCATTTGCACATTCCATAGTTTGAGTGGGTGAACCTGCTCTAGAACCAGGGAATTCCTCAAGAACAAAGGTTTGTATACTATCTACTATCACCAAATCCGGATCAATCTGTCTGACAACTTCTAGTACATTATCCATGCTGTTATCTGAATATACCCAGACTCCTTTTTCAATTTTATTAAATAGCCTGTCTGCCCTGTTTTTAATCTGACTTTCACTTTCTTCTCCAGAAGCATAAAGCACCTTATAGCCCTTTGCAGCAACGTCTCCTGCCACCTGCAATAAAAGTGTAGACTTACCAGCCCCAGGCTTCGCAGTAATAATAGTAATGGAATCCCTTACTATTCCTCCCCCCATTACTCTGTTAAACTCATTTATTCCAGTAAGTATACGATCACTGTTTGTGGCCTTTATTTCATTTAATGGGGCAATCTTTTTAACAGTTCTGGCTGAGGAAGCTTTATTCTTTTTAGCTTCTACAGTTTTTTCTTCTAGTGTATTCCATTTGTTGCAGTCGGGACAGCAACCTACCCATTTGGAAGCTTCATAACCACAGTTACTGCATTTGAACACAGTTTTAGTTTTTATAATTAACAACTCCTATATTTTTAATATGTCTAACTCTTGAATAAGTAGAACAAAACTAAGTACAACTCAGTTTATTCATTCCAAAAAGTTAATAATTTTAATTTTATAAAACTCCCGCCTTTATAAGTTCTGAAAACACATGGACATACATTGCATGAGACCATGTAAGAGGTATTACCCAATCGGGCTTTCCAGTATATTTGTTACGCTGTTCAGGCAGTAAGCCCATTTCCGTTTTTGAGTCGGCAGCCCAATACAAATATTCCTTTGCTTTTGCATAGTTGCCTGTTTTTGTATGATATAAAGCAACCCATAGCGTAGTAAGCACCCAAGGATTCCCACCAATATATGAGTCATTTTCGTATCTCTTTATTCCTCCAATTCCCTCCGAGGTTAATACCTGTTCAATTAGTAAAACAGTATCCTTAATCATAACATCATTGGCATCAAATACATCAAATGGAATACTTAATCCCACTAAGCTTACATCAACCTTCCAATCCTCTAACGTCACATCTCTCATATAACCCTTTGGATTTATTTCAATCATTGTTGTATTTTGAGAAGGTTCAGGTCCCCATCCATTTAATTTTACTCTGACACTTCTGATAAATCGCTTATAATCCTCTTTCCAAAAGTACTTAATAATTGCTTGCTTAATATTTTTTGCATGCTCATCCCACTTGACATACTGCTTATCTGATTTACCCAAAATTTTAGCAATTTCTACAGCCGATTTAAGTCCTGCATATACTGCTGCAGATGAATACGCATGTTCTCCAAATCTTTCTTCCCACAAATCAAAGCTAGGCTTTGGTAATCCAGTATCTCCATCTATAAATTTAATTAAAAATTCAGCACCAGCCACCACACTATTCCATACAAATTGTAAAAACTCTATTTTTTTTACATAATTATAGTGGTTAAGCATCCCCCATAGCAATGTTCCTGTTTCATCTATCTGCAATCCCCAACAAGGTGCTAAATTTCCATCCATATGATAACGTTGCTGCCAGCTGCCATCTTCGTCTTGTATACTAACGGCCCATTTATAGAAATGGTCAACACAATCATTTAGCCCAGCTATATCCAGTGCCCCTGTTATAAAAGCAGCATCCCTTCCCCAACAATATGCATATCTACCACACTTTGTAAAATATTCATCAACTTCAGGGGCTGCTAATAACCCTCCGCTTTTTTTATCATACATCAGCTTAAATACCAATAATGACCTCTTATACAAAATATCCAACCTATCGTTTCCTGATTTTAATGACTTTGCCTTGTGTAAAAATTCCTTCCAATATTGCTCAGTTTCATTGAAAATAGTTAAAGCACCAATTTTTCTTACTTCTTTTATAACATTTTTAGCTGATTTTAAATTAGAACTTGCAGTAATATAAAGATTAAAATACTTAGTTTCATTTTTTGCAAACCTGCCCATATCCCATGAAACTGCAGCATCCTTCATCATACCAATATCGTCCTTGCCAAAAAGGTATGTATTTACAGCAGCCTCATTTGCATTGTTACCAATTTGAAACTGCATAGCAGGATTGTCTGAAAATATAGATATATAATTATTGCACCTGTAATGGATTAAAGCCTCATTGTTAAAATCAAACAACGAACATGCGATGTCAGTATCAGCACTAGTTGCAGCTGAAAAAGTAACAAATCCCAATTCCTTTTGCTCATTTGATATATTTTTTATTTCAAATCTCCTTACCAGCACATCCCTATCAGGGTGAACAAAATCATACAATATAACCTGATAACCATCAGCAGCATTTGTTATAGTACTTTTAACTATGTTAGAATCCTGTAAATATTCCTGATGATGCTCACAGCGTTGATCATTTAGCCACACTGTGCTTCCATTTCTGTTTTTTATAAAGATACCGCATAGCATCTTGTCAAATTGCTGTAAATAATCAATATTAGGCCAAAATAATCTAAGCAATTCACTTTTTTCACTTAAACAAACCAGCATTGAAGAATTGCCAACAATTGCATTATTGTAATATGATTTTTGCATTATTACCTCCATGAAGTTTAATACTGCGGAATAAGCATTTATATAGCTTTAAATAATTATAACAGCTAAAAACTAATATATACTCTATTGGAATTAAAATTAGTACATATATTATAATCATGCATTATACCGTATTTTAATTAAAAACTACTAAAAGTATTAACTACCTTGTTATACTTAGTTACAACGTCTAAATGCAGTCATTTAATAATGAAGTTTCAATTTTAAAACTTTATATCCTCTGAACTTAAAATGATTTTTGGATTGTAATGATTACAAAAAATATCCAATAAATTCAGCGGTATTCATTGAGGCTAGAGATGCTCTTATCGACTTAAAATTAAAGCTGTATTAATAACTTTTAAAAGTGAAGGATATTTCTTGCCTCGGTACAAATCAAATTAGCATAAGTTTATTATAGCATAAATATTTTTCCATTTTTAGAGCAAACTATTAATACTATCTTGTTTTTAATATAAAAAGCAATATTTAAAATCACTGCTTATAAATCAAACTGCATAAATAGTGGCTTAACGTTAAAAATTATATTTGCGAGTTTGTCTCCATAGCAGTAAATATGGTTATTAAAATTTGATTACATTTTAAATGCAAATTAATATAAGCAGTTCAAATTATTAATTGGAGGATTTCATGCAAACAATACTTTATTATATCAGTTTTTATATAAGTGAGATTATTCAGATAGTTATTTTTGTGGCAGGCTGTTATTTTGCCGGAATATCTATCTTTGGATGGATAAAAAGAAAAGAAATAGATGGTGATGAAATAGCTCCTGAAAAAAGCTTTGCTCTTGTTATTGCTGCACATAATGAGGAATTAGTGATTAGCAACATTATTGATAGTCTATTGAAATTACGTTACCCTCGCCATTTATATGATATATTTGTAATTGCTGATAACTGTACTGATAACACCGCTAAAATAGCTCAATCTCTAGGTGCACAGGTACATATCCGTGAAAATGAATCGCAAAAAGGAAAAGGCCATGCATTAGAATGGATGTTTGAAAGAATCTTTAAAATGGATCGTCAATACGATGCAATTGCTATTTTTGATGCTGATAATCTTGTTTCAACAAACTTTCTTTTAGAAATGAATAAGCAGCTTTGCAAAGGGCATAAAGTTGTTCAAGGCTATATAGACAGCAAAAATCCTTATGACAGCTGGATTACATGTTCATATTCCATTGCCTTTTGGCTGTCAAACCGTATTTTTCAGTTGCCCAGGTACTATCTAAAGCTAAGTTGCAGCCTTTGCGGAACTGGTTTTTGTATAGATACCGATGTTTTGAAAAAACTCAAATGGGGTGCTACTTGTTTAACAGAAGATCTTGAATACACTATGAAGCTTGCATTAAACGGAATCAAAATTTCATGGGCACATAAAGCAGTGGTTTACGACGAAAAGCCATTAACCTTAAAACAGTCTTGGAAACAGCGTAAGCGTTGGATGCAGGGTCATGCAGATTGTGCAAGCAAATATCTTTCTCCACTATTCAAACAGGCATTTTCACAAGGAGATCTTGTATCCCTTGATTGTGCACTATATCTGTTTCAGCCTATAAGATTTATATTTATAGGTTTAATGACATTAATGCTGTGGATTCAAACTGTATATCCGGAGTTTCCTCTTTTCTGTATTCAGTATGTCTTTCCTGTAGAGGTATGGTATGTCATGGGGATATTTCAAATGTTTTATGGTCCTTTAATAATTTTGGCAGAAAAAAAATTCAATATAAAGACACTTCTGGGTTTTATAATTTATCCATTTTACTGCCTCACATGGGTACCTATTACCATACAAGGTTTTTTAGAAAAGGACAACAAAGAATGGAGCCATACCATTCATACACGACAAATGAATATTAATGATATGGAAAATCAGTGAACTCTTATAAATCCTTAAAAAAGCATTTTATTGCTTTTTTAAGGATTTTCTTTACAAGTCAAAAATATTATTACAGCCTCTATTTACCCCATAAGGTTCGCTTCAAATGGTTTATCATCAACTGCCAGGATTCATCAGCTAATGGACTGCTTTTCATGTTAAAGCCGTGTTCAGCGTCAAATCGTTTGTGTGTCACATCCACACCTGCCTCCACCAGTCTGTCCATAAATTTTTCTCCCTCTTCGCACAATGAATCACGGCTAGCAGTAATTACTAATGTAGGAGGAAAAGATTTCAACTCCTCTTGTGCTGCATATATTGGAGATATAAGAGGATTTTTCCTTGCCTCTTTGTTATTACAGTAGCATGCATCAAACAAACGGCACATAGGTATTGGAATTGCATCTTCTGTCTGTTTCTTAAGGCTTGCATCCGTATAAATATCCATCGGTGCATAGTCAAGTATCAAGCTTTTAATTCCCAGAAGCTTTCTTTCGTTATCCAATAGACATATGGCAGCACTTAGATTTCCACCTGCACTGTGACCTCCAACAGCAATATTATTAGGGTCTATATTAAATTCCTTCCAATTCTCTTTTGCATACTTAATTACCGCATAGCACTCATTCAAAGCTTTTGGAAACGGATATTCAGGAGCAAGGCTGTAATCTATATTGATAATTTTTACATTGGCATTATCTGCAATATTCATCATAAATGGGTCATCCGATTCCGCACTTCCCAACACAAATCCGCCTCCATGAATGTTGACAAACAACGGCAATGATTGTGAATTATTAAGGTTATAAGCCAATATACGCACTTTACCTTCTTCAGTATCCAAAAACATCTCGGTACCCACATGTTGTTTCTTCAAAGCTGCCGAATCACTTCCAGACATCGACATTTTCAGGCGCTTTATTTCACTTTTTAGTTCTTCATCTGTCCATACCTTTTCTATTGGTTCTATCATTTTTTTCACCATACCTTATAGAATAATTAGTTGTTGATAAAAATGAACACTAACAAACTATGTTCGAAAGTTGATATTTAATTCTAGCATATAAAAAAACATGTTACAAATAAAACCTTATATAAAAATGTGCTCCAATCAGTATTCTAATTAGTATACAAAAAAGAGCATACCCTACAGCTATATAGAGTACGCTCTAATATTTGATTTAATTTTATAGCTTATTAACTACAAATTTTTCTCCTTCAATATCTACCCTAACTTTATCTCCTGCTTTAATTCTGCTCTCAAGCATCTCTTCTGCAAGCATATCCTCAATCATGCTCTGGATAGCACGTCTAAGCGGTCTTGCACCATAAATAGGATCAAAGCCTTTTTTAGCAATATAAGTCATAGCCTCATCACTTACTTCAAGTGTCACTTCATTTTGCTCTAACCTTTTTACCAGAACACTAAGCATCAGCTTGACAATTTCTTTTATATCATTCTCTGTCAATGGGTGGAATACAATTATATCATCAATTCTGTTAAGGAATTCTGGTCTGAAGGTTTTCTTCAATTCACCCATTACATTTTTCTTCATATCCTCATAATTTTTTGCACTTTCATCGTTTCCAACTGAGAAACCAAGGCGTTTGGGCTCTGTGATTGATCTAGCACCCACATTTGAGGTCATGATTATTATTGTATTTCTGAAGTCAACAACTCTGCCCTGTGAATCTGTTAATCTTCCATCTTCAAGAATCTGAAGCAAAATATTAAATATATCTGGATGAGCCTTTTCAATTTCATCAAAAAGCAGAACAGAATATTGCTTTCTTCTTACTTTTTCAGTCAATTGTCCGCCTTCATCATAGCCTACATATCCTGGAGGTGAACCAACAAGTTTTGATACACTGTGTTTCTCCATAAACTCTGACATATCAACACGTATTAAGGCTTTTTCGTCACCAAACATTGCCTCTGCCAAAGCTTTACAGAGTTCTGTTTTTCCT
The DNA here is from genome assembly GCF_005473905.2 of Ruminiclostridium herbifermentans. Taxonomy (NCBI): domain Bacteria; kingdom Bacillati; phylum Bacillota; class Clostridia; order Eubacteriales; family Oscillospiraceae; genus Ruminiclostridium; species Ruminiclostridium herbifermentans. The sequence goes on along the minus strand of NZ_CP061336.1, from coordinate 753,148 downwards.
ACACCTGTAGGTCCTAAGAATATAAATGAACCAACTGGCCTTTTTGGGTCTTTTAATCCCACTCTACCTCTTCTGATAGCTTTAGCTATTGATTTTACAGCTTCATCCTGTCCAATAACACGATTATGAAGGGTTTCTTCCAATTTACGAAGTCTTTCAGTTTCTTCTTCTGCCAATTTCTTGACAGGTATACCAGTCCAGCTGGCAACTATATCTTCAATTTCATCCTCTGTAACAATATCTGTTTTTGTTTGATTCTTCTGATGCCATTCATTTCTTATTCTTTCTAGTTCATTTTTTAGTTTTTGTTCTTCATCCCTTATTTTTGCTGCCTTTTCAAATTCTTGATGCCTTATAGCATCTTCCTTTTCTTTGCTAAGTCTTTCTACCTTTTCCTCCATGTTTTTTACATCAGGGGGAGCTGTAAAGGTTTTTAGCCTTACCCTTGAAGCAGCTTCATCAACAAGGTCAATAGCCTTGTCTGGAAGGAATCTGTCTGTGATGTATCTATCACTTAGCTTAACAGCTGCCTCTAAAGCGCCATCTGTTATCTTAACTCTATGGTGTGCCTCGTATTTATCCCTGACACCCTTTAATATCTCGACCGCTTCCTCTTTTGTAGGTTCACCAACTGTAATTGGCTGGAATCTTCTCTCTAAGGCAGCGTCCTTCTCAATATGCTTTCTATATTCATTTAATGTGGTAGCACCAATAACTTGTATTTCACCTCTTGCAAGTGATGGCTTTAATATATTAGAAGCATCAATAGCACCTTCTGCAGCACCAGCACCAACAATTGTATGCAGTTCATCTATAAATAAAATTACATTGCCAGCTTTTCGGATTTCTTCCATAGCCTTTTTGAGTCTTTCTTCAAATTCTCCTCTATATTTTGCACCTGCAACCATAGAAGAAACATCTAAAGTAACAACCCTTTTATCATTTAATATTTCAGGAACATTTCCCTCAACAATCTTTTGAGCAAGTCCTTCGGCAATGGCAGTCTTTCCAACTCCAGGTTCTCCTATTAGACAAGGATTATTTTTGGTTCTCCGGCTTAGTATTTGTATAATTCTTTCTATTTCTGTATCTCTGCCTATAACCGGGTCAATTTTTCCATCTCTCGCCATATCAGTTAAATCTCTGCCAAATTGATTCAATGTAGGCGTATTAGAACTACTTCCTCCATTTTTAGGAGCACCTGTTGAACCAGGTGCATCCTCATTTAACACCTTAACAAGTTCAGATAAAAGTTTTTGGGGTTCAACACCTAAGTCCATTAATATTCTAACAGCTACACTTTCCCCCTCCTTCATAATCCCAAGGAGTAAATGTTCCGTTCCAATATAGCCTTGACCCATTCTTCTTGCTTCTTTGAAAGCAAGCTCCAACACTCTCTTTGTCCTAGGCGTAAATCCAACTGGTGTCTCTCCAACTGTTTCACCCTTGCCAATCAATTCTTCAATTTCCTTTAATATTTTCTCCTCAGTTATTCCCTGTGCCTGGAGTACTCTTGCAGCAACTCCAGAGCCTTCTTTTACGAGACCTAACAATATATGTTCAGTACCTACATAATTATGCCCTAATTCAACAGCACTCTGCTGAGAAAATGTCATTGCTTTTTCTGCCTTTTCCGTAAATCGTTGATACATTTTTATCACCTCTCACTTATCCGCACCATAATAATTTGCATTCAATCTGTTTACTAATTCTATTACAATCTTCAATAGCCTTTATCACTTGTCTTCAGATGATTGCAATTGACTTCTAATCAATTCTGCCCTTTTAATATCCCTTTCATCTTGAGATAACGGCTTACCTGATATTTTTTGCAGTGTTGCCGGCTGTGACAACACCTGTATGTCATTCAAAGTATTTATACTAATATCCTTTATTATTCCCATACTTACACCAAGTCTAACATCTGATAAATATTTAAAGCATTCCTGTGTGGAAATAATTCTTGCATTAAGTAAAAGCCCATATGATCTATAAATTCTATCCTCAAATTTATAGATATTCTGCTTGTATAGCTGAAGTCTCAAGGACTTTTCTCTATCAATTATCTGCTTGCATATACCATCAATACTGGCAATAGTCTCTTCTTCATTCCTGCCTAAAGAAATTTGATTTGACACTTGAAACATATCACCAACTGCTTCACTGTTTTCACCATAAATGCCCCTTACAGTAACACCCACTTTATTACAGCCTTCAAGAATGGATTGAATATATCCAGTCATAACCAGCGCTGGAAGATGCAGCATTACCGACGCTCTCATTCCTGTTCCAAGGTTTGTAGGGCAGCTTGTTAAGTAACCATATTTATCATCAAATGCATAATCTGCCTTTTCAGAAATTATAGAATCTATGTTATCGCATACAGAATATGCCTTTTCTAACTGAATGCCTGAAAACAATGCCTGAATTCTTATATGATCCTCTTCATTAACCATTATGCTCAAATTCTCATCTTCATTTATAAATGCTCCGCAGTTAACTTTTGTTTCTGCTAAATCAGGACTTATGAGGTGTCTTTCCATAAGTGAGATTCTATCAATTGGATGCATAGCAGATATATCTGCAAACATCAGCTTAGTTTGGGATTTATTTTCGGAAATTATTTCCTGCATTCTCTTAATAAGTTCAGTATGATGCTTTGAACTCATTTTAATTGAAAAAGGTATATCAGCAAAGTTTCTAGCGAGCCTTACTCTGCTTGAAACAGCTATATCACATTCTGGCCCCTTTTCCATCTTATTCCTACTCATTCTCCCACCTCCAGGCTCCTGATTCTGTCACGAATTTTTGCTGCTTCTTCATATTCTTCTCTTTGAATAGATTCATTCAAAAGTATTTTAAGCTTTTCAATTTCATTTGGTACACTTACATTGCTGCTAACTCTTTTAGGCACCTTTCCATGATGCTCAACATTTCCATGAAGTCTTTTTATAATAGGGTCAAGCTTTTGTTCAAATGCCTTGTAGCAGTTGCTGCAGCCAACTCTTGAGCTTTTTAAAAATTCATTGTATTCCATGCCGCAATTTTTACATTTTAAACTAATAGGTGCTTCTTGCTTTACTTGTGAACCAAATAGACCAAATAGTAAATCATTAAATCCAAATGGTGCTACAAATTCTGTATGTCCTATCTCTTTTGCACACTGCTCACATAAATAAAGGTCAATTTTTTTATTATTGTTTATTTGTGTGATTTGTACATTTGCTGCTCTTTTCTGACAATTTTGACAGAGCATTATATCACCTCTATATCTTTTTGCTATTTATACTAAATTGTATTCAAATTATGTCTGTTCTATATTTGAATTCAATTTAGTTATTAAACTATCAAACTTATAATCATATTCTTTAATTGTGCGGCTCTTAAAACATCTCTATCAGGCATCGGAACTCCTCCAATAACTTTATCACTGATAGCCGCCTTCATAATAGAAGCCTCTCTTTGGTTTATAACATTATAATCAACAAAATTATTAATAAATACTTCCGCAGACTGCTGGGAAATACTTGAACCCATTGAAGCTATAATATGCATTATATAATTACTTGGAATAGAAATATCAATCCTCTTAATTTTTACATGTCCGCCTCCGCCGCGTCTGCTCTCAACATAATAGCCCCTATCAGTTGTAAACCTTGTAGAAATAACATAATTTATTTGAGATGGAACACAGTTAAATTGGTTGGCTAATTCATTTCTTTGGATCTCTATTGCACCATTTGTTTCTGAAATCATTTGCTTTATAAAATTTTCTATTAAATCACTTAAACTAGCCAAGACATAACCTCCATTTCTATAAAATTGATTTTGACTTTCTTTGACCTTAACTAAATTATAATATATTTTAAAAAGGCGTGCAATACTTTTTTACTTATTTCCCCACTATATAATGGTAGCCTTGGGACAACTTATTAATAATTGTTTTACATCTTTTCTGTAACTTAAATATTTCTTTTGCATTGCTATTATATTTTCTACTATAAAAAAAATACTATTCAATACTTATTAATTATCTTTCGCTTTCAAAATAAGCAAAATACAGTGCTTTACACATTGGATTAAAAATCCATGCAAATATTTTGGGCTTCTGATTTTTCTCAGAAGCCCAATTTTTTACTTTAATCTTCATCATCCTCAGCCATATTCTTTTTAGCCTCTTCAATTACTTTATTTGCAACCATTGCAGGCACTTCTTCATATCGTTCAATTTTGAGAGTGAAAGAACCTCTTCCGTGTGTCATTGACCTTAGGTCCGTTGCATATCTAAACATTTCAGCCTGCGGCACTTCAGCCTCAATTTCTTGATAGCCGTTTTCGAGGGAATTCATACCCTGAACACGTCCTCGTCTTTTATTCAAATCACCAATGATATCTCCCATATAGCTCTCAGGAACAGTAATTTTTACATTTGCAATTGGTTCAAGTAATACAGGAGAAGCAAGAGGTAAACCTTTCTTGTATGCCAATCTTGCCGCTATTTTAAATGCCATTTCAGATGAGTCTACATCATGATATGAGCCATCTAGCAAAGTAGCTTTAAGGTTAACAACAGGGTATCCTGCAAGTACACCATGAGCAATAGCCTCTCTAAGACCTTTTTCAACTGCAGGATGATATGTTTTAGGTACAGATCCTCCAAATATCTTTTCTTCGAAGATTAAATCTTCTGTATCACCATGTTCAAACTCTATCCACACATGTCCGTATTGTCCATGACCTCCAGATTGCTTTTTATGCTTTCCTTCAACCTTTACTTTTTTCTTTATGGTTTCTCTATAAGCAACCTTTGGATTTACCAGATTTACTGAAACTCCAAATTTAGCTTTAAGCTTGCTTACAATAACATCTAAATGCTGCTCACCCACTCCAGAAATCAAGGATTGACGTGTCTCAGTGTTTATTGAAATCTTAAAGGTTGGATCTTCATCCTGAAGCTTGTGAAGTCCAGAGTTAATCTTTTCTTCATCACCTTTTGCCTTTGGCTCAATGGCCATAGATATTGCAGGTTCAGGGAACTCAATTTTTTCATATAAAATGCGGTTTGAATTATCACATAATGTGTCATTTGTATTGGTTGCTGCTAACTTCGCTACACCACCAATATCACCCGCAATTAATTTATCTACAGGTATTTGCTTCTTTCCGCGCAGCATAAATATCTGTCCTAATTTTTCAGTTTTCTCTGTAGTAGGATTATATACCGTTGAATCAGATTTTATTGTACCAGAATAAACTTTAAACATTGAAATTTTCCCTACAAATGGGTCTGCGATGGTTTTAAATACAAAGGCAGATAATGGTCCGTTGGCATTTGGCTTTATTTCAACAACATCATCTGTTCCAATCTTTGTGGCTATTTCAACTGTGTCTTCAGGTGATGGCATAAATGAAACAATTGCATTCATCAATTCCTTAACTCCAATGTTTTGAAAAGATGAACCGCAAAATACAGGTGCAATTGTTCTATCAGCAACACCAGCTTTAATACCTTTCAAAAATTCTTCCTGAGTATACTCCTCACCACTAAAGAATTTTTCCATCAAACTTTCGTCTGTCTCAGCTATTAACTCATCAAGTGAACTTTTTATTTGGGATATTCTATCAGTTAAATCCGCAGGAATTTCAGCATCAACTAGCTTATCCTTTTGGAATTTTTTCGCACTCATATTAATTATGTCAACAAAACCAACATATTTTTCAGCTTCATAGATAGGAAGCTGGAAGGGGATTACACTATTTCCGAAAATAGATGACATTTTGTCATAAGAAGCATCAAAATTAGCATTTTCTTCATCCATCTTGTTAATGAAGAAAAATCTAGGAATCTTTCGATTATTTGCATATGTCCAAGATTTTTCTGTTCCTACTGAAACACCACTTTTTGCAGAAACAACTATAATGGCACTATCCGCAACACGAATTCCCTGCATTACCTCTCCAACAAAGTCGAAATAGCCGGGAGTATCAATTATATTAATCTTTTTATCCAGCCATTCACACGTTGCTATTGCAGTACTAATAGAAATTTTTCTTTTAAATTCCTCTGGGTCATAGTCCATTGTGGTAGTTCCATCAACGACTTTCCCAAATCTGTCCAACACTCCAGCATTAAACAACATAGCCTCAGCCAAAGTAGTTTTTCCTGCATTGCCGTGAGCTAAGAGGCATATGTTCCGTAAGTTCTGTACGGCATAGTCCTTCATAATCATTCCTCCTTATTTTTGTTAATCATTTCATACTTATATGTTAAAACTGCTTTTAAAGCCAAAGCAAAATTACATGGGTTAAACCCTTTCCCTCCTGCAAATATACAAAAGGCAAGTACATAAAATTGATTTTAAATTTCAGAGTAGATTAAAGTTAATAATACTATAGCCTAAACAATAAATAATACTGCTTTATAAAGTTTTATATATATTTCATATTCTTAAAAGATTCTCAATAATTTAATATTAATTATTCTATTTATATATGTGTTTTACCTCTTTTATTATCAAAAAATTTTTTATATTTTTAATTAAGTCATCCTTTTCACATAAAAATCAATTGGTGAGTAAATTTGTCAATAGCTTGTTATGTAGTAAACTAACCTGTCTTTAAAAATTATTTGCTTTTTGTTTGGTAATGCTGCCCTCAATTGTTAGGCTTTAAGCAGTATATTCAACTTTAAAGTTTGAGTAATAAAATCATACTGTACTATAGTAAATTATTGGGTACTGATTTGGTATAACATAATTAATTACGCTTCAATAAACTTTCAAACCATATTACTTTACTCTTAATAAGCCTAATTACCACTAATTCTTGACGTATATAATTAGAGGTGCTCATATTAATCACTGGAAAGTTAAGTAAGTATTCTGTTTCTTCTTTATATTTTGTTTTACTTGCTATATAATATAAGTGTTACAAATTTAAAGTCAGTTACTAATAGCCTTGAGTTTAGGTTGTATATCAATACCTGCTTAAAGCATATGAAATTGATTTTATTATTTGGGTAACATAGTATTATGGTTATTACGGTGTAGTATAGTTTCACTTATTGGCCAGGTTTTGAGCCGATAATTTTAGAGTGGCTTGAACTGCCACCTAAGCAGTAAGGTTACATATGTTTAAAAAAGTAAAACGGTAGAAAGGATGTTGATTAATGATTATCGTAATGAATCCAAAGTCAAACCAAATGCAAATTGACGATGTAGTCAATGTTTTAAAAAACTCTGGTTTAGGAGTACACATTTCACAAGGAACAGAGAGAACAATCCTTGGTATTATAGGTGACAAAAGTGTGTTAAGAGATATACCTTTGGAGCTTATGCCTGGAGTAGATAAGTTAGTACCCATTGTTGAGTCTTACAAGCTGGCTGGAAAAACATTTAGGCCAGAGCCAAGTGTAATTGATGTTAATGGTGTAAAAATAGGCGGAAAAGAACTAACCATTATGGCAGGCCCATGTGCCGTAGAAAGTTATGAACAAATAATGGAGGCAGCACATGCTGTTAAGAAATCAGGGGCTCAATTTCTTAGAGGTGGTGCTTTTAAACCCAGAACATCTCCTTATGCCTTCCAAGGCTTAGAAGAAGAAGGTCTAAAATTATTATTAGAGGCAAAGAAAGCTACTGGTTTGCAAATAATAACCGAAGTGACATGCGACAGAGCTGTTGATTTATCTATGCCTTATGTTGATATGTTTCAAATTGGTGCAAGAAATGTGCAGAACTTTCAGTTATTAAAAGAAGTTGGAAAGTCAAAGAAACCTGTCCTACTAAAACGCGGGTCTTCTACAACTATAGATGAATGGTTGAATGCAGCTGAATACATTATGAGTGAAGGCAACTATAATGTTGTTCTATGCGAAAGAGGTATCAGAACTTTTGAAACAGCCACAAGAAATACTCTTGATTTGAGTGCTGTTCCTGTAGTTAAGAATACTAGTCATTTGCCCGTTATTGTTGACCCTAGTCATGCAGCTGGTAAGTCAAAATACGTTGTCCCATTAGCTAGAGCAGCAATAGCAGCAGGTGCAGATGGACTAATTGTAGAAGTTCATCCAAATCCAATGTGTGCATTATCTGATGCTGCGCAGCAGCTAAACTCTAGCGAATTTGACTCACTTTGCAAGGATATTTCTAAGCTGGCACCAATTTTAGAGAGAGAGTTTACTTATGGTTCTAAATAATATTTCAATTATTGGGCTTGGACTAATCGGCGGTTCCTTGGCAAAGGCATTTCGTCATCAAAATGAAAACCTACAAATATATGCCGTAGATAATTGTGTTGAGTCACTCAAAATGTCAGAGTCAGATGGCGTTATTAACAAAGGTTTTAGTGAATGCTGTTCAGAAATATGGAACTCAGATATAATATTCATTTGTACACCAATCAGAAAAACTATTGAGTTTATTGCCCAATTATCAAAAAATATAAATAAAAACTGTATTATTACAGATGTTGCTAGTACAAAAAATGAAATTTGCAGCTATATAGACAGTCTTGAAAACCCGCCAATTTTTATTGGCGGGCACCCCATGGCTGGTACCGAAAAATCAGGATATTCCAATTCTTTTGGCCACTTATTTCAAAATGCATATTATGTATTGACGCCAACTAAGACAGCAACGGAAACTGCATTAGCTGCATTAGCGGAATTACTTAGTGGAATTGGTGCTATTCCTATTATTGTTTCGCCTGAAAAACATGACTTAGTAACTGGATGTATTAGCCATGTACCTCATATCATAGCCTCTACATTAGTTACTTTGGCAAAAAACGAGAATGATCCTGAATTAATAAAGCTTTTGGCCGCTGGTGGCTTCAAAGATATTACACGTATAGCCTCTTCTAATCCAACAATGTGGGAAAATGTTGTACTAAGCAATAGCAAAATTATAATTGAACTGCTTGATAAATGTAAAAAAATAATTGATACTACTATAAATAATATTAATAGTTCAAATAACAGAGAAATATATAATTTTTTTAGTAATGCCAAAGCCTTCAGAGATAGTTTTTCTGCTTCCCCTGTTGGTCTTATTCCCAAAAGTTTTGAATTGATTTTGGATATAGAAGATAAGCCTGGTATTATTGGTAGGATAGCTACACTGTTAGGTAATAATGGCATTAATATTAAAAATATCAATGTTTCGAATAGCCGTGAATATGAACAGGGATGTCTTAGAATAACATTCTTAGATCAAGATAATACCGATAGTGCTTATAAAATACTTTCAGATTGTCAATATAAAGTATTTAGAAAAGATTAATGAATATAAAATGAATATAAAAATTATGGACGGCTTTTAGCCGTCCGTTTTAATTTATACAGTTAAATAAACTTCTTTATACATATTTAAACTTCATGCATAAAGAGTCTATCTTTATAGAAGCCTTATCAAGATTTTTAAAAAATAGCCCATAAGAAATTTTATAGTTAATTGTATTATTTCATATGTAATTACTAAAGTATATTATCTTAAAACTATTTCTTCAAAAAATAAGTCTTTTAAAGACTAATTCTTTTTTTCTCTGTTAAACTTCTCATTTAGCTTGTAGCCCAAAACCATTAAGCTGTCACTTAAATGAACATTTTCTACAATAACATCGTATGGAATTTTTAAGTCCATTGGAGAGAAATTCCATAAGCCCTTAATTCCTAACCTGCCAACTTTATCAGCAATAGAAGCTGTAACTTCATACGGAACACACAACATTGCAATATCTACAGTATTGTTTGATACAAACTCGTCCAACTTTTCGATATCCAAAACTTCTATGTTCTTTATTGTTTTTCCTATGATGTCCGGATTTGAATCAAATATACCTATTATTTTGAAACCTCTTTTTTCAAAGTTCACATAATTGGCAAGTGCCTGCCCCATATTTCCTGCTCCAATTATAATTGCATAAAATGTTTTGTTGATTCCCATAATATTTCCAATTTCATTATATAAAGACTCAACATTATATCCATACCCCTGCTGTCCAAAGCCTCCAAAACAATTAAGATCCTGTCTGATTTGAGAAGCTGTAATTCCCATTCTTATACTCAATTCCTTTGAGGATATTCTTTTTATACCAATCTCCAGCAAATCATTGAGATATCTATGATATCTAGGAAGCCTTTTTATTACAGCAATAGAAATTTTCTTTGAATTCATTAGAATCCTCACCCCATAACTCTGTTTGTGTACGTATTATATCATCTTTGTTATTTTATTGTCAATAACTATTGCCTTTACCTGGTATTACAGTAAATTTATAGTATTAATCAGCCATACTTTTAAAAAATTACATGTTTACAAAACCTTGAATATTAATCAACAAATGTCCCAAGAATCCAGTCAGTAGACACATTATGCTTACACAACCTTTCATATTAATAAACTAAACTCGCAGTCCAATATTTTTAGTTCATCAAATTAAAATTTAACCAATTCATATAATAAGTTTATTCTTAGTAATAACAAGTTTTAAAACGTGAAAATAACTAGACTTTTCGTTAGAAATTTGAGCTGTTTTTCTATTATCTAATTATTATCTAATTATTATTTAATTAATTTTTTTGCAGCAATCTATTGCTAAGTATTATTTAATTATTTTTTTCAGCAATCTATTGCTAAGTATCCCTCAAACCATTAATTTTTTATTAGAAAATGATGAATTAATAATCTATATTGTGAATCTAAAGTAAATTAAAATCTTTTAAACAATTGTTCTATATAAAATTCATAGTGTCAAAAATAAAATTGCGTGATAAAATAGTCATATATTTCTAGGGGCATCTTAAATTCTCAGAACGGCGCACTTGTTCTATCAGAATATACATGAGGCATCTTATGAAATATGTTACTTAGAATAAATTCACATAGTACTTATACAGCTTAGTAACAAGCTAATTAAAACTATTTATGCGGTAGTTTGTAAATAGCTTAAATATTTGAAAATATGAGGAGATCTAAAATGAAAGTTTTGCACATAATCGGCGGAGGAGATGTCGGTGGAGCAAAGGTACACGTTCTATCTCTGGTAAAGGAACTCACTTCCCATATAGACGTTACTCTTTTAAGTCTTAGACCGGGAGCCTTTGCAGATGACGCCCGTGCAATGGGACTAAAGGTAGAAGTTATAAAATCCTCCAATGTTTTATTGGATATAAAAAAATCTATTAACTTTGTTAATAAAAATGATTTTGATATAATTCATTCTCATGGCGCAAAAGCCAATATTTTTGCATATGCAATTAAAAAAGCATGTAAGGTGCCTGTTGTAACAACAATGCATAGTGATTATAAGCTGGACTATATGCAGAGTTTTTATAAACGAATTACCATAGGCTTTCTAAATTCTACTGTTCTTCGAAGTCTAGACTATTATATTGTTGTAACATCAGCCTTTAGAAAGATGCTAACTGAAAGAGGCTTTAATGACAGCCAAATCTATACAATCCTAAATGGTATAGATTTCAGTACACCTCTTAAAGATTATTCTAGACGGGACTTCTCTGAGAAGTATAATATTTCCTTAAATGAAGATGATATTCTTGTTGGAACTGCTGCAAGACTAGACCCGGTAAAGGATATTGGTACTCTCCTTGAGGCTGCAAAGCTTGTTGTTCAAAAGAACCCTAATGTTAAATTTCTTATTGGCGGAGAAGGAGATGAAGGTAAAGAATTAAAAGCCCGCGCAACTAATCTTGGATTAAATAAAAATGTATTCTTTTTGGGCTGGCTCAATGACCCTTATGAACTAATCAGTATTTTAGATATAAATGTTATGACCTCTATCAGCGAAGGTTTCCCATATTATCTGTTAGAAGGTGCACGCTTTTCAAAAGCAACTATTTGCAGTAGAGTAGGCGGCATCCCTGACTTAATTGACTCCTCTGTAAATGGATATCTTTTTGAGCCGCGTGATTATAAAACTCTAGCTGAGCAATTGCTTTCTCTTGCTTCAGATAAAGCCAAGAGAATAGACTTTGGTAATAAACTTTACGCTAAAGCAGATAAGGAGTTTTCCCTTACTGCCATGTGTAAAACCCAGCTAGATATTTATACTTCAATTTCAAAGGATATTGCACTTAACGCTAAAAAGAAAAAATATGATGCTATAATTTCAGGATATTATGGCTTTAACAATATAGGTGACGATGCAATGTTGAGATCTATTGTCTGTAACCTTAGGCAACATAAGCCTGATATATCAATTTTGGCTTTGTCAAGAAGGCCTGAGGAAACTCGCAAATGCTATAATGTTAATTCCATTAACAGAAAAAATGTATTTACCGTATACTTTGCCATGAAAAAAGCTAAGCTCTTTATATATGGCGGTGGTAATATTATTCAGGACAGCACTAGTTCTAGATCTCTAGTCTACTATTTAAGCACAGCATGGCTGGCAAAAAAGCTTAAGCTTAAGGTTATGTTCTATGCAAATGGTATTGGTCCTATTAATAAGCCAATGAATGCTGAATTTTCTCGAAGAATACTGAATAGAGCAGATGTTATAACTGTTAGAGAAAAATTATCCTTCAATGAACTAAAAAGAATGGGGATAACAAAACCAAAAATATTCCTTACTGCAGATGCAGCACTGGCTCTAAAGATAGATAAAAACATTCCGGTTGAAGAACTATTTAAAAATGAAGGTATACCCTTTGATGGTAAATATGCAGGTTTTTCGGTAAGAAGATGCCCTGGCTTGGAAGATAATCAGCATATAAAATATGAAAAAACTATTGCTGAGATTGCAGATTACGTATATTTGACATATAACTTAAAGCCAATTTTCATTCCAATGGAATATCATTTTGATATTTTTACAATACAAAATATTGTTTCAAAAATGAAAACTGAAAGTTATATAATAAGTGATAATCATTCAGTGTCAGAAACCTTTGCAATAATAAATAAAATGGATATTATGATTGCAATGAGACTTCATGCTCTAATATTTTCAGCATATATGAATGTTCCATTTATTGGTATAAGCTATCAACCTAAAGTAGAAGGATTCTTAGAATACATTAACCAGCCCTCAGTTGGCAATGTTAAAGACCTTTCCTTTGAAGAATTGAGGAAAAAAGTTGATTATGTAATGCAAAACAAGACAGTAATAAAAAATGAGCTCTCAGAAGCAATTGAAGCTCTGATTAATAAAGCTGAGGATAATTCCCGACTTGCTATTGAATTAATTAATGGATAAAACAAGTTTATAAATTATTTTATGATTATAAACCTCAAACTTAGCATATTAGAATCTAATAAAGCACGGTAGTTTACCAATGATTTACTATCAAAAAAACATGAATTAGAAAGTGGTATTACCCACAACTAATTCATGTTTTTTATATCCCTGCTTTGGAATGAAAAGTCAAGCAAAACTTAAGTTTATCGATGGATTGTTGCTTTCAGCATTATTTTTAGAAGCAACCCATTGATTATACTTTACGGAAACACTCCTTAATAATTTTAATATTAAAGGTATCTATTTTTATCAAGTCCACAGCTATTTACTATACCCCTAACTGTTCAGTCACATCTGCCCATACAGCATATAAATCCTCTAATTCAGATTCTTTTAACTGCTTTTCTTCACTCAGTTCAATTAATTTAATATGATCTGTAGCAAACTCAACCATTTCTTCATCTATGTCCTTCAAACGCTGTTCAAGCATAGCAATATTCTTTTCTGTGTCAGCAAGCTGCTTTTCAAGCTTACGTATTCTGCTGCGCTCTTCTTTTGTTGCAATATGTGTCTGCTTAGCCTCTGATATAGTAGTTGTTTCAGTTGTTTTTTTATCAGCAGCACTTTTTTTGCAATGAGTAGAGTAAAATGTATAGTTGCCCATGCAATCAATTACTGGACTTGTGCCAATATCAATTATTCTTGTGGCAAGCTTATCAATAAAATATCTATCATGGGACACAATCAACAAAGTACCTTCATATTCCTGCAAAGCTGCCTCTAAAATTTCACGTGAATTGATATCAAGGTGATTTGTGGGCTCGTCCAATATAATAAAATTGGCATCTGAGAAAATAAGCTTTAGCATTGCAACTCTGCTTTTTTCTCCACCACTTAAAACAGATATCTTTTTAAATACATCTTCATCGGTAAATAAAAAGGCAGCAAGCGCACTTCTAACCTCAGTTTGAACTAACTGCTGGTTTACACTCCAAACTTCATCAAGTATAGTATTTTCTAAATTTAAGTCTGACATTTCCTGATCATAATAACCAAGTCTAACCTTAGTTCCATAACTGTATTTGCCAGAAGATGCTTCAAGTCTTCCTGCCAATATTTTAAGTAAAGTGGATTTACCGCAGCCATTGGGGCCTAATAAAAATACTCTTTCAGCCTTTCTAATCTTGAAGCCCACGTTCTTGAACAATTCTTTATCACCAAATCTTTTTGAAACTGAGTCCACCTCTAAAACTTCATTTCCGCTGGCAATTGTATGATTGAACTTCATTCTTATTTTTTGAGGCAAAGCAGATGGCTTGTCAATTTTCTCCATTCTATCAAGAGCCTTTAATCTACTCTCTGCAGCAATAATATTTCGCTCTCTGTTCCATCTTCTTTGTTGTTCAATAAATGCTTCCTGACGAGCAATCTCCTTCTGCTGCAGTTGATAATGTTTCTCCTGTATCTCCCTATTAATAGCCTTCTGCTTAACATAGGCGGAATAGTTGCAGTTATATACTGTACTGGTGCAGTTCTCTATCTCAATGGTTCTGTTAGTTACAGAGTCAAGAAAATATCTATCATGGGAAATTATCAGTAAACATTTTTTGTAGCTTTTTAAATAATCTTCTAACCATTCAACAGCTGAAATATCCAAGTGATTAGTTGGCTCATCGAGCATAAGTATATCTGGCTCTTCAAGTAACACCTTTGCCAACGCCAATCTAGTTTTTTGACCACCACTTAAAATACTAACCTTCTTGTTAAATTCACTATCATCAAATCCAAGACCTCGTAACACTCCCCTAACCCGGCTATTATACTCATATCCCCCGAGATAAGAAAATCTCTCTGATAGTCTGCTATATTCTTTCATTAGCGCTGCAAGCTTCTCTTTGTCAGTGGTATTGCTTATTTCTATTTCAATTCTATTAATGGCTTTTTCCATATCTATTAGTTCTCTAAAGACCTCAAGCAATTCGTCCCACAGAGTATTGTCAGTATTTAACGCAGCATTCTGCTTAAGATATCCCAAAATCAAGTCTTTCGAAACAAAAATCTCTCCACTTTCTTGATTTAACTCACCTGTTATAATCTTAAATAAAGTTGACTTTCCAGCACCATTGACACCTACCAGTCCAACCTTATCGTTCTCCTGTACACTAAAAGAAACATCCTTAATAATAGTTTCAGTTCCATATGCAAAACTTATATTGTTACAATTTAGTACTATCACGTTAATTCTCCATCTGTTAAATTATTTATTTAAACATCACAGTTGAATATACTTTTTAAAGCCTAATAATATTAAGTGTGGCAGCAATCTTATATGAAAAATCAAATAACTCATAAAATAAGTTAGTTGCCACCATCAAAGGCTTTAATAAGTAATTGACTTATTTTAATTGAATAAACCTATTAATCATTATAACAAAATATAGCCTATTCCATCTACATATTTTGTAATTTGCAGATAGTTATGTGTGTAGGATTACAATATATGTATGACAATTAGTAAAAAATAATGCGGAAAGTGTATCAATAGTGTATGTTTAAGTTACCACACAAAAATATACAAAGAAGATACATTCCCGCATGAATAGAAGAACACAAGATATGAAGTATCGTATATCCCTAATAAAATATTCAAATGAGTGTAACCTGCAGATAGTTATGCTATTAAATTAATAATTAATTCACCTATACTTATTATTAATTTAATCATAAAAAACTCCTGCCCACATCTTTTGGCAGAAGTTTTTAATTATCTATTTTTATTAACTTTTCTGTTAGTAGTGCTAAATTACTTAATAATTCAACTTTCGTAGCAGCTTCATCATTTTGAAGGTTTTTCACTACTCCCCTTAAAATAGCTGTCAATGCCTACCTTAATTGCTTTTGCAAGCTTGCCTTGATACTCTTCTGTAGCAAGTTTCTTCTCTTCGTCAGCATTTGATAGGAAACCACACTCTACTATTACTGTTGTTGTTTTTAGATTCTTTAAAATCATTATCTGATCTTTTTTCACAAGTGCCACTCTATCATTAGTATTGTCTACATTTAGTCTAATAGAATTCTGAATTTCAGTTGCAAGCTTTTGACTGGTTGGTGAATTAGGAGGGAAAAACGTCTGAGCACCATGATACTTTGTTTGAGCAAATTTATTTAAATGAATACTTACCACAATATCTGCACCTGATTCATCCATAATTTGCTTTCTTCTGGTTAAGTCCTCTCTTCTCTTTTGTAATATGTTTTTTGTTTCTGTACCATAAACTAGCTGATCAGAATCACGAGTTAAAATAACCTTGTAATTATCCTTTTCTAACAAATCCTTTATCAGCATAACAATGTTGAGATTTACATCCTTCTCTTTTAAACCACTATAGTCGCTGACTGCCCCTGGATCCTCACCGCCATGTCCAGCATCGAGAATAACAGTCCTAGTTACTGCTGCTTGTTCCGTCATTGGTACTTGCTCAGATTCTCCAGTAACAGGTTTTGAATAATCAACTGCAAATCCAATACTAAATACAGTTACAGAAAATAAGAGTAATAACGCCAAAAAAAATACATTTTTCTTTCTAATCACTACTATCATAGAAACCATCCTTTAGTTGTTATGAATATCCTTATTATTATGGATATTCATAACTGGCTTCAATATGACTAAATCAATAAATTTGCTTCATTCAATCCCCACGTATAGGAACTTTTTATATCAGCAAACTATTGGTGTTCTGGTTCAAATTAAGTTATATCAGCATTCTTAACCAAGTTAAAATATACAAATCCTATACATCAAATAAAAAACGAGGACTGACACAAAGTTATAATTAATAAATTTAGAGTAAGTTATAAAACTTTGCAGTTGAGTATTCTGTATAAAGCCTATTTGTATGTGCTAAGATAGAGTTAATTACCATAAACCAAGTCGTCTATTTCTCCACCCAATTTCTTAATTACAGCTCTTATCAAATTAAAAGTATCTTTATCAATTTTATTATTGTTCTTAATGACATAGCCTCTGAGCATTGGAATGGCTCTACCATCGCCATAGTCACCTAAAACCTCAGCAGCCACCTTTATATTATTCAAAACTCTAAAAGCACTTTTTAGCAAATAATAAACTTCATCTGATGGATGGTCTTTTGATATTTCAGCAATGCAAATAAGCAAATGTTCCTTAGCAGACTCATGCTCTGCTTCATTGAAGGCCTTAATTAAGTCCTGTAAAATTTCATCTCCATATTCACTAATTGCAATACGAACTGCCTCTGAAATCATTTCCTCATTAGAATATTCCATCAAGAGCCCAATTAGCTTTTCCTTATATTCATTATATTTAAAGAGGCCAATAACATATACTGCATGTATAAATGCTAACCTATTTGACTCTGTTTTCAATTCAATATTATTTTTTGCAAATTCAAACAGCATGTCCGCCGCCTCTAATCCATGCTCCTTAAATCTATCAATGAGAATATCAGGAATGCCAACGTCAGACGCAGAAGCTAATTCTGCAAAGAAATCCATTAAATCCTGTAAAGATGCCAAGGAGTTTATATATTCCTTGGGTGTTATATTATCAATTTCAGCAATAGCTTCATTAAGCCACTTTTCTTCTAATTCTTTCATTAACTGCTCTTCATCTATTTTTACTTCATAATTATCAAATGTAGCGTGTTTCTCCAAATAATTATTAAAACCTTCCTCAATAGCTTCGTTAAAGCTTTTGGTAACTATAGAACTCTTATTCAAATCTAAACCTCCAAGCTTAATTTTGGGTATAAAAATTGGTAAACCGTTAGTTGAATAGTTGAAAACAGGACTATTATATTCCTTGTATCTATTCATTATTTAACAAAACAATAAACAGTTCAAACCTCATGAATTACAGATATTAATATCTTCTAGGCTTTGGGCCTCTTTTCTTTGGTTGCAATCCAACGAGCCTTCTAATAAAAACCCCCAAGTCAAATCCTTTATATCCTGAAAAATACCCTAAAAATGCAGATAAAATAATTGTAAACCATGCTGTAGCATATCCACAAACAGAAGTATAACCCGCTATTTTAGGAATAAACAGCATTGGTGCTACAAAGACTTTAACTAAAGTTAGCTTTAATGTATCGTATTTGATAGTAGGGCTTATAAAGCTTAAATCTAATTGTGGAATAATCAATAATACCAATAATTGAATGAGAACGAAAGGTAATACTGCCAGCAATCCATATATTGCTCCCTCATAAGGCCTTATCTCACCGAATTTACGTTTATCAAAGCCGACATAGTTTGTCATTTCATAGTAAATAAGCGGTATTAAAATAATAAAAGTTGCTATTGAAAAATAACCAGCTCTTGAATAAAATCCAATAATAAAAATATAGAAAAAAATCATTACAAATAAATAATACTTAATTATAGCCCAACTTCCATATAAATACTTTTTCATATTATACCCATGCCATTACACTTTGAGAGCTTATCAATGGAATGACACGGAACAGTACCTCCCTTATAAATAATATAATTTAATATCAAATTCATCTTTTGCTCTCTCTTTATAAAACTAGGCCACTAGATAATGCCAATATAATACTATTTCGTATATAAAATAGAGGAATTTTTATATCAATTGAGAAGTGGCACACTACAATAAGTGATACCCCATTTTTAATGCTAATTAGTATAAACAGAATACTACTTAACTAACGCCTTGTCAAATGTAAGTGTTTTATCAAAATCATAATTCCATTAATAATTAAAACTACTCTTGAGGCACATACTGCTCAATTTGAGCATCAGCAAAAGTTCCCATCTGAGTATATGCTGCCATAGCCGCGTCAATAATTTGAAAACCTAAAGCAGCTCCTGTTCCTTCTCCTACTCTCATATTCAGATTCAGCATTGGTTCCATATTGATGGCTTTCATAACAATTTCAGCTCCTGGTTCTGCAGAACCATGGGATGTAAACATATACTCTCTTGCTTTTGGATTTATACGAATTGCAGTTAATGCCGCAGCAGCTGATATAAAGCCATCAATTACAATTGGTATTCTGTATATTGCAGCCCCTAAAAAGCAACCTGTAAGTCCTGCAATATCAAATCCTCCAACCTTTGCAAGCACATCTATTGGATTATTAGCATCGGGCTTATTTATTTCAATTGCCCTTTTGATTACCTCTATTTTATTTATGTAAGCTGCTTTTGAAAGTCCAGATCCAACTCCAACCAACCTTTCAACTGGTTCACCAGTAAAAACGGCTGTGATTGCACTACTTGTTGATGTGTTACCGATACCCATTTCACCAGTGCCTAAAAGATTTACTCCTTCCTCTTTTAAATCCTTTACAATCTCAATTCCAGTCATAATCCCTTTAATTGCTTCCTCTTCCGTCATAGCAGCACCCTTTACCATATTCCAAGTACCTTTTCGGATTTTCCTGCTTACAATTGCATCATTTTGAATATCAGCATCAACCCCAATATCTACAACTACCACCTTTGACTGTGTGAGTCTCGAAAATACATTTAACGCAGTTATACCCCTAGTAAAATTACAAGTAACAGATGCGGTAACACTTTTAGGGCACGAACTGACACCTTCCTCAACAACACCATTATCAGCACACATCACAACAATTGCTTTATTATCAACCTTTGGAGCAGAAGAACAATTTATACCTGACAGCTTTACTACAATATCTTCAAGCTTACCTAGACTTCCAAGTGGTTTTGTAAGACTATCTAACCTAATTTGAGCATTTCTCATTGATTCTGTATCTAAAGGTACTATTTTATTCAGTAATTCATTTAATATCATTTGCTTACTCCTATTAATTGATTCTGCCTTAATCTCGTAATATATTATCTATTATATATTTAATTATTGGTTTTTGAAATAATCATTAACAAAGTAAATTAATATCAGCTAAATTTAGAATATATCGTACATTAGCATTTCAAATAAACTCCTCCAACATTCTCTTTGCTTTTCTACATTTTTTTCATGCCGAATTTAGCAAAAAATTGTATAATATTACTTATAAGAAGCTTATTGTTGCTATATCTATATTAAAGTCGATTTTAAGGACAGATTGTTTTATCTTATATTTTTTTATCAGCTATAGAAAATATCTTTGCACCTTAATGGTTCTGCATCTTTGAAAGGAAATTTTGTCACTATGTAATTTTACAGTAATTACTATGCAATTATTACAGTAAATACTATGTAATTATTGCAGTACCTTGTTTACTGTTTAAGTAATACACTTAAAGTATATAAACATCTTCAAAATGAAAGGAGGAATATCAGTATAATTTCCACTAGCTAAAAATTCAAAATTGATTGAAGGGGGGGACTAGCTTTACCAATAGCTTTATATTTCAAGTCATAAAAGGTCTAATTTTATAAAAATATCTACTGTGAATTTTTAACAGTTTTCACTTAGTTTATGTGAATAGTATTAATTAAACTAAAAATACAGAAAATTTGACTTATTAACAGCGTTTAATGAGCATTATAGCTATATTAATACTATCACTCAAATATAAGTGATGAATTAAGTAGAAATGTAGGAGGTTAATCATATGAAGATTAGAAATATCAGAAAAATAATAATTCTATCTTTAGTTATTATTTTTACGTGTACATCCATAATAACACCAAATTTATGCGCAAATGGAGCAACAAGTGTTCCATACAAATGGGATAATGTAACAATCGAAGGTGGAGGAGGATTTGTCTGCGGAATTATCTATAATCCAAGTGAAGAAGGTCTTGTTTATGCTAGAACTGATATGGGAGGAGCATATATTAGAAATAAGCAGACATTAGAGTGGGAGCCTATTACTGATTGGGTTTCACCTGATGAATGGAATTTACTTGGATGTGAAAGTATAGCTACAGATCCTGTTGAAACAAACAGAGTTTACATTGCGGCTGGTACATATACAAATAGCTGGACTTCAATGAACGGATATATCTTACGTTCTGATGACTACGGCAAAACATGGGAAAGAACTGAACTACCTTTCAAATTTGGCGGAAATATGCCTGGGCGTTCAGTTGGTGAGCGCTTAATGATAGATCCTAACAGCAATAACATACTATATTTTGCTGCAAGAAGTGGAAATGGATTATGGAAAAGTACAGACTACGGTAAAACATGGGCAAAAGTAACTAGCTTTACAAACGTAGGAAACTATGTTGAAGACCCAAATTTTGAATATACATCTGATAATTTAGGTCTGTGTTTTGTAACCTTTGATTCTGCCAAAGGAACTAAAGGCACACCTACACAGGATATTTATGTAGGAGTTGCTGATAAAAAGAATCCACTTTATGTAAGTCATGATGCCGGAAAAACATGGAGTCCTGTTGAAGGTCAGCCTACAGAAGCTACATTTACGCGACATAACCAAGATGCTTTGACAATAGGAATTCCATACCATGGAGTTATCAGCGGTAACGGAATTTTATATGTAACATATGGTGATAGAGGCGGACCATATCAGTGTCAAGATGGTGCAGTTTACAAATATGATACAAATACAGGTGTTTGGACAGATATAACACCTCCTTCAGGGAAAAACTGGGACGGTTCTCCTAAATACGAAAATTACTATGGATTTGCTGGTTTAAGCGTTGACGCACAAAATCCAGACACACTAATTGTAACAACATTAGAGTCATGGTGGCCTGATGATAACATTTACCGTTCTACTGATGCTGGAGCTACTTGGGATGCTATATGGGAGTTTGGTGATTCATGGCCTTCAAGAAATCTAAAATATACAATGGATATTTCGAAAGCACCTTGGCTCTCCTGGGGTAAAAAAGTAAACGCTGCATCAGGAGGTCTAGTATCTGGTAATGAAATAGTAGACAGCCCTACACCAAAGCTGGGTTGGATGATTGGCGATATAGAAATTAATCCTTTTGACTCAGATGAAATGATGTACGGTACAGGTGCTACCGTCTACGGTACAAAGAACTTAACTGACTGGGATAAAGGTAAATATGTAAATATTGAAGTTATGGGAATTGGAATAGAGCAGACAGCAGTTTTAAGCCTTATGTGCCCACCTATTGACGGTGTAGAATTAATAAGCGGTGTTGGTGATATATGCGGTTTTGTTCATGAAGACCTTCAAAAAGGACCTGACTGCATGATGACAAACCCTACATTTACAAGTACTACTGGTATGGATTATGCAGAACTTAATCCAAATATGATGGTAAGAGTAGGTAATATTGATAAAGAGCAATATGAGATGATTAAAAAGAGTGTTGCTATATCAAAAGATGGCGGAAAGACATGGACTGAAGCACATCCAAATGTAAGCTATACTTTCCCTGCTACAAATCCAGACGATATAGTGCAGGGTGGTACTGTTGCAATGTCTGCTGACGGTTCTACCTTTGTTTGGTCACCTAGTACAAGCCAGGGAGTTATATGCTATGTAAACGGTGGCTGGAAAGCTGTTAGTACTCTGCCTGCAGGTGCAGATGTTTGCTCAGATAGAGTTAATCCAAAAGTATTCTATGCATATGCAGACAGCACTTTCTATGTAAGTAATGATGGAGGACTTACATTTACTGCAGTACAAACAGGTCTTGAGTCCCCTACTGCTAAGATTAAAGCCGTTCCAGGTAAAGAAGGTCATGTTTGGATTCCTGGTCCAACAACTGGTCTTTCCTATACCACTGACGGCGGAAAAACAATAAATAAAGTTAATGGTCCTACCAGATGTGATGTTATTGGCTTCGGAAAGGCTAAAGATGGAGGAAATTATCTTGCAATATATATGTGCGGTGAAACAGACGGTCTATATGCAGTTTACCGCTCAGATGATATGGCTAAAAGCTGGGTAAGAGTAAATGATGACCAGCACCAGTATGGCTCGATAAATTATTCTATTACTGGAGATTTAAGAGTTTATGGACGTGTCTTTGTTGCAACCAACGGAAGAGGTATTGTATATGGTGAACCTTCAGGCGCTGAGCCTCAAATACCAACTTTCTCTTTAGGAGACATTAACAAAGACGGCAATATTGATTCTGTCGATTTTGCTGCATTAAAAATGTATCTTCTAGGTTCAACTACTCTCACTCAAGAGCAATTAGTTCTTGCTGATGTTAATAAAGATGGCTCTGTCAATGCTATTGACTTTGCAGCACTAAAAAGCTATTTGTTAGGTATAATTACTTCATTTTAATTGAATCTCATTTGTTTTGATTAACTTTTTAAACTGTTTGTTGGAAAACAACATTTTATGTATACCTATTTATTATAGCAATAAAAAACGAAATAGCTATATTTATCTAATTGCAAAGTGCAGGTAGAAATTGATATTGTAAATATTAGGTGAAGGACAAGTAATGCAGCCGACACAGCAGCAGTCAGCAGCTGTGAATATTGACCCGATACAGGATACCTTGTTTATAAGGTCGGCGGAAGTGCTTGTTCTTCACCGCAATTTTTTCAGCGTCAATTTCAGGAGCCAGTAATAGATATATTGCACTTGCCTATGATAAAGGCCTATATTTTAGGCTGTTACATTATGGATATAATAATATTTCAATTTAATTACATATATTGACTTATGGTTTTGTCTAGGCATATTATGGAATGGTAAGATTATTTATTAATCAATTAGGTGGCTGGCGGCTGACTTACATAATCTGCTCGCCCAAGCTACACGGGAAGGAGTGTTGAAAATGACAACAATAATATATTATGAGGTATTTAATTTATAATTTAATATTGGACCAAAAAGTATCGTGGGAGGCAAACTAGTCTCTTTTTTTCAGCATGCTTTTTGAGGTCAAATTTTAATGTAGCCTTCGCCTGATATAAAACAAATATTCAATTAACAGAATTCACGATAGGTTATCGTGTTTTTTTATTGTTGTAAAAAAGAGCCGTGGTTACTGTATCACGGTATTTTTATGCCCTTTTGGGATTAAAGATTATATTTAAAATAGCTTATATTTAGAATAGGAGAAAACAAATATATATGAGTAATATAACAATCATTTCATCTGATAAAAATTGGCTAGTGCATGCTGCCGTTGAACAGCTTAAATCTGTTAGCAAACTGCCCGGTGTTGTAAAAGCAATTGGCTTACCTGACCTCCACCCAGGAAAGACTCCTGTTGGAGCAGCAATTATTACCGAGAATATTATTTATCCTCATCTGATAGGTAATGATATTGGCTGCGGAATGGCAATGTTCATGACAGACCTTGAAAAAAGAAAACTAAAACTTGAAAGGCTTATATCAAAATTATCAAAAGGAATAAATAATGTGAATTTTGATGAAATGCTTTTAAAGGAAATAAATCAAGCAAGAAATAATCAGAATTCTCTAGGCCTTATGAACAAGTCAAAAAATTCTGAGAATCTAGAAGAAGTTTTATTGCAAGCACCAGAATATGAAAAAAGTATTTCTTCCCCATTAGGTTCAAGTCTTGGCACTATAGGTGGCGGCAATCATTTTGCAGAACTGCAAGAAACAGAATCTGTATTTGATGAAGAAACCTTCAGTCACCTTGGCTTTGATAAAAAACAAATTATGCTTCTGGTTCACAGCGGCTCTCGAGGATACGGCCAGACAATCCTAGATGAAAGCATAAAGCTTTATGAAGCCCAAAATGGTCTGCAATCAACTTCTTCTGCAGCCAAAGAATATCTTTCAAAACACGATAATGCTATCTTCTGGGCTGCCATTAATAGAGAACTAATAGCATACAGAATTCTTAGGGCACTTGGAATAAACACACATACTATTAAGTTAGTTGACAGTTCCCATAATAGTGTGAGTATTAAAGAATGTGATAACAAATTGCTGTATATTCACAGGAAAGGTGCTTCACCTAGCGATGCAGGAGCAGTAGTAATACCAGGTTCTAGAGGCTCTCTTACTTATCTGGTCATGCCATCTGATAACACCTGCATATCAGGCTATTCATTGGCACACGGTGCCGGACGAAAATGTGAACGAAGCATGTGCAAGTCAAGGCTTGAAAACAAATACACAAAGGAAACAATCAAATATACCAAATTTAAAGGCAGAGTTATTTGTAATGATAATAATCTTCTTTTCGAAGAAGCTCCAGAAGCTTATAAGAATATTGATACAGTAATTCAAAGCTTATTGGACTTTGGCTTAATAAAGGTGATTGCAACCTTTAAGCCCATATTAACTTATAAAAACAATTGATACAGGCAATTTATTATCGCCTAAATTTCTGATGATATCGGACGATAACTCTATAAGTATATCACTTTTTAAAATGGAGGATTTATGTGGATACAAATAAGTTCTGGAAAAGGTCCTGATGAGTGCGAACTTGCAGTAAGCCTTTTTCTAGAGTCATGCAAAAAAGAATGCAAGAAAAACAATATAAAAGCTACCGTTATTGATGCTGTACTAGGACATATATCAGGTAATCTAAA
Source organism: Ruminiclostridium herbifermentans (assembly GCF_005473905.2). Classification (NCBI taxonomy): domain Bacteria; kingdom Bacillati; phylum Bacillota; class Clostridia; order Eubacteriales; family Oscillospiraceae; genus Ruminiclostridium; species Ruminiclostridium herbifermentans. The sequence goes on along the minus strand of NZ_CP061336.1, from coordinate 727,478 downwards.
ATCGGCACTATTATCCCTGGAAGGCAATGAACACATAAGTATTAGGCCGAGCAATGAAAATCACTCGGCAAATGCATATAATGAAATTATTAGCGGCACAATTCTTTGGATTTGCAATAGCCCGTACCGTCCTAATCACAAAAGAAAGAATTGGTTCATTAATATTGAGGTGTTTAAGAATCCTGACAAACTTAACTTTTTTGAAAAGGATGTAAGGTTTGAATCAATGAGAAGTTCTGGTCCAGGAGGGCAAAACGTCAATAAAGTGGAAACGGCCGTCAGAGCAGTACATATCCCTACAGGGCTGACTGTAACAGCTAGTGAAGAACGTTCACAGTATATGAACAAAAAACTGGCATTAAGCAGGTTATCAATGCTTATCGAAGAAAAAAATACTGAAAGCTTCACAGCTCATAAAAAAAAGCTGTGGATACAGCATAATACTCTCGAAAGGGGCAATCCTTTTAGAATTTATGAAGGTAGAGAATTTAGATTAAAGCAAAAATAAATTAAGAATATTGGGAGTTTGGCGCACCAAAAAGCATTTAGTCTTCTTATTGCCTGCGGACTGCCCACGGATGGTTTACCTGCCTGGCTTTCATCTATAACTGTATAGTATAATTTTGCGGGAGTTTAGGGACTAAGTGCTTTTATTTTGGAGGCGCCACCCGGATATTGAACAGGTTCAAATCCTAATACATTTTGTGAATAAAAAAAGTATTTAGCTTTTTCAACTAAGTACTTTTCATGGAGGCGCCACCCGGATATTGAACAGGTTCAAATCCTAATACATTTTGTGAATAAAAAAAGTACTTAGCTTTTTCAACTAAGTACTTTTCATGGAGGCGCCACCCGGATATTGAACAGGTTCAAATCCTAATACATTTTGTGAATAAAAAAAGTACTTAGCTTTTTCAACTAAGTACTTTTCATGGAGGCGCCACCCGGATTTGAACCGGGGAATAAAGGTTTTGCAGACCTTGGCCTTACCACTTGGCTATAGCGCCGTTAAATTGAGACAGACTACATTTGCAATCTGCCTCTTAGTTTGGAGCGGGTTAAGAGATTCGAACTCTCGACTTTCACCTTGGCAAGGTGACACTCTACCACTGAGTTAAACCCGCATGTAAATTGCAAAAACTTTCGGTTTACTTTGATATGTATCCTGTTCTGTACTCTTCATTTGTTAATATAAAGTCTGAGTACTCAACAGTGGCTTTCATTGTATTCCTTGTTTTTTCAATTTAGTATTGGTGCCCAGAGCCGGAATCGAACCAGCGACACGGGGATTTTCAGTCCCCTGCTCTACCGACTGAGCTATCTGGGCAAATTGGCGACCCGGAACGGGCTCGAACCGTCGACCTCCAGCGTGACAGGCTGGCATTCTAACCAACTGAACTACCGGGCCAATTTGTATGTCTTTCACGGAGTTTGGTGGGAACTATAGGGCTCGAACCTATGACCCTCTGCTTGTAAGGCAGATGCTCTCCCAGCTGAGCTAAGCTCCCAAGGCTTAACTCCGTGAGCGACAATTGATAGTATACAAGACAATGTTAATAAAGTCAACACCTTTTTTTAGCTTTTTTAAAAATTATTTTTATCTTACGTTATAATACTCCATAATGCTTCAAAAATCTAAAAATATTACATTTTATTTCTTATTCTGAATCTCCATAACTAGCTTTTCTATATCATTGTGAGTGAAGTTATATTTTGTATTACAAAAATGGCAATGAAGTTCTGCACCCTTACCATCTTCAAGTATTTCAAGCAAGTCATCTTTTCCAATACTAATCAAATTTCTTTCCATCCTATCTCTTGAACAGGTGCAAGTAAAGCTGCAAGGTACTTTTTCAATAACTTTTGGATCCATTCCATCTAGTAAACGCTCTAAAATCTCTTCTGGAGTAGTTCCCTCTGACAATAGCTTTGATATAGGAGGAAATCCTATTAACCTCTCCTCTAGCTTCTCAATTACCTCCTCTTCTGTTCCTGGCATAAGCTGAATTATAAAGCCACCTGCACATTTAACACCACTTGCATCCACCAATACTCCTAATGATACCGTTGATGGCACTTGTTCAGAAGTAGCAAAATAGTATGTTAAATCATCAGCTATTTCACCAGAAACCAAATCAGAAAATCCCACATATGGTTCTTTTAAGCCCATATCCTTGATAACATTTATATGTCCATAGCCCACAGCTGTTCTTATATCTAATTTACCACGTTCAGTTAATGGCAAATCAACACTAGGGTTATGAACATATCCCCTAACATTAGCTTTTGAGTCTGATGCAACCACAATGCCTCCAAGAGGCCCATCACCCTTAATTTGAATTGTAAGCTTATCTTTATCGCCCTTTAACATTTTTGACATCATTCCAGCCGCTGTAAGCGTCCTACCTAATGCGGATGTAGCTATTGGCGAAAGTCCGTGTATTTGTCTAGCTTTTTCCACAAGTTCTGTCGATACTGAAGCAAAAGCACGTACTGTTCCTTCAGCTGCAGTCACTCTTACAATGTAGTCATTCATATATATACCCATGCCCTATATTTATCATAAAAATTGAGGAAAAATGCATTCCCCGAGTAGAAATAATATGGGCTTGGTCCCTCCTTTTCTATTCCTTTATATCTTTCAACATATCTTTCAACATATCTTTTAACCTTTAAACCTAAAAGCCTGTCTCGTCACAAAATAAATATTCTGTCAGCGGAGAATCGATAGTTATTAATGCTACACTTAAACTTACTTCACACATGACCTTAATAACTATTTAATATTATTCAAGCTTCATACAAATAGATGAAACTTTAATGCATTGAAAGTATTATTCTAACACAAATTTAGTTAAAATTTACGAAACGTTTTCATATGCTTTTATTTAAGTTTAATTATAGTATTTCTCTAAAATATTGAAAACCCCGATATATATAATATATCGGGGTATTAATGGCTACTTCAGTATATAGTTAAAGCAAATATTATGCTCTCTGAACGTTTGCAGCCTGAGGACCTTTAGCTCCTTCAACAACTTCAAAAAGTACTTCTGAGCCTTCCTCAAGTGTTTTGTATCCATCCATTGAGATTGCTGAAAAATGTACAAATACGTCATTTCCGCCATCTCTTTCGATAAATCCAAAGCCTTTTTCAGCATTAAACCATTTAACTCTTCCCTTTTCCATCGATCAATTCCTCCTGAAATATAACTAAACTTATTGCGCGATATGATCGCGTTCATTTAACAACATATAGAAGTTTATCACATATCTTGCAAACTGTCAAATGATATTTATTTTTGCTGTACATATTGCTACAAAGAACTGCGTATCATGTAATCGCTATAATATATTTTTTCGTCTTTTTCAACAAATTACTCCTGTAAATATAATGTAATGATTTAACTTTTAACCTTTTTGCAAACATAAAAATTTCTTTGACTCTTTTCAGAAGGTTTTGATAATTTTAATTCATTATAAACAGCTAAAAATTTCAAATCTGAATTATTAATAAACTTCATTATTTCATCATGTGAATATGCCCTTTCAAAATGTGTCTCATCAAATCTTTCATAAAGCATATCCTGTCTTACAAAAAAAGTTAAATCAAACCTAGCTATTTTTGTTTTACTATTGTACTCATTTTCCCAAAGATATGTAACATTATCACCTATCTCATAAAATAAATTATCTGAGAGGATATTTTCAAATTTGTAACATGTATTAACATCAAAAATAAAAAGTCCGTTTGGATTTAAATAATTTTGAACCAATTTAAATAATTTCTGGATTTGAGTTTCTTTCGTTAAGTAGTTAAAACTATCAAGCAAGCAAACAATTACATCTACCGTACCATATAGTTCAAAATTACACATATCCTGATTCAAAAACAATATATCAAGACCTTCTTTTTTAGCTTTTTCATTAGCGCAGTCCAACATCTCTGTAGATAAATCCAAGCAAATCATCTCATATCCGCGTCTAGCCATTTCTATACCAAAACTGCCTGTCCCACATCCTAGTTCTAGTATCATTGAGCCATTTACTTGATGCTTTTTCATGAGCCTTTCTACATAGTCCGCCCACTTTCTATAATCGATGTCTCGAGTCAATTCATCATACACATACGCAAAATTATTATATATAACACTCACATCCTTATCCTGTCAAATTTACAAGGTATACAATCCCTTTATTATTGCTGCTTCAATATCAATAAATACAGCATATTATTCTAGTTTGTGATATTCATTTTTGCCTGTTCTATATTAGCATTTTTTCAAAAATAAATATATACTAAAAATACTTATGATTCTTATCTTTCTCACACTAAGCATTTTACAATGTAAATAGTCCATAAATAGATACTTACTTATAAACTAATTTTTGTGTTTATCTATATAGAGTAGTATAGAGTATTAAAAAAGCCAGCAATCTATATCTGCTGGCTTTCTTGCATCTGCGCCTTCTTTCTCTTATTTACTAATCCTCCAATACGCCCTGTTTCTTTTGGGCTTAAGCTTTTCCAACCATCCTTCATTACCTTATCTATCAAACCAAGTTCACGAGCAATTTCATATTTTACCTTTTCATTTTCATTCATCATTTTTGTCTATGTCCTATTTTGTAAAGTACTACAAAGCCAAATGACATAGACTAGACACCTCCTTAATAATTAAATTTTCCACAGTTATAGCCTCATAATCCAAATTTTTAAGTAATTTTGAGAGTTAAAAGTTAATGTTTAGGTTTTCTCATATAAAATTTTGTGCTCAAATTATCAAAGACTTTAAAAATAATTGTACAACATAATTAATAACATATCCCATCAATTGCTTTTAACCCGTCTTTCCTTTGACAAATTTGATCATTTAAAACTTTTAGCAGGAAATTTAAGTTAATTACAATAAGCTGAAGAAACCTAATTTATTCATTCAAACACACTTAAATCAAAATAATATTTTTTGAAACTACGTCTGAATTCTATCAAGCGCTTAATATAATTAGTTTGAGTTATCAAACCTACTATAAAAGTAACGTTCTGTTTATAAAATCAGTTTTTCAGCTGAAATTATAATTAACTTTTTAACTGCCATGAGAAAATAACATCTATTGGTATTATGCGGCTGAAAATGAAAAATTATACCTTAGAATTTTCAAATTTTTCTAAAATATTTGAGATGAATTTGTGATTGCAATTGCTGCTTGCATTAGAGTTCTATATTTGGGTTGAGAAATATACTTTCTGTTGTAAAAGATTAAAAACTGTTCATCTGAACAACTAATTCATGTATGTTTCTAACCAATTTATATGTGAAATAACGCTATACTTAAAATCACAAATTATTCTTATTCAGCAAACCAACATATTTTAAGTAATTATATAATCTCTTATTTAATAAATATCCCATAATCACAATTATAAACCATAATAAACTTAGTCAAGCACTTATTTTTTAACACCCTGCTACTAGTTTGCATGTTTATCAAAAAATTCATATTGAGGTTATTTACCCGAAAGCAATTTAATGGCCTCCTGAAGCTGTAAATCGTCTTCTCGTGGAATTGCTGATACAGACGTATCTTTATACTTGTCATCAAGTTTTACTTCAATATCGGGCTTTATACCCTCTCCGTGAATACATACACCTGAGGGGGTAAAATATCTTGCTATTGTCACTTTTAAACCTGTGCCATCTTCAAAGCCGTAGGTAGATTGTACTAATCCTTTTCCAAAGGTCTTTGTTCCGATAAGTGTTCCTTTTTTAAAGTCCTTGATTGCACCAGCAAGAATTTCAGATGCACTAGCACTATTTCCGTTAATTAAGACAACAATAGGTATATCTAGTGATGTGTCATCAGAAGTTTCAATCTCTTTTTTACCATTTCTATCTTCAGTATATACAATAGTTCCTTTCGGCAGTATTCTGTCTGCTAATGCCACCACTTCATTGTATAAACCGCCAGGATTGTCTCTAACATCGATTATTAACGACTGTGCACCCTCATCAACCAATTTATTTACTTGATTTATAAAATTCTTGCTTATGTTTTCATCAAACATTTTTAATTTTATATATGCTATATTGTTTTCTAGCATTTCGCCTCTAATATTTAGCTTTGCAACTATTTTTTTTCGAACAACTGTTACATCCATTGTACTGTGGTGAGATTGCCTATATATTGTTAATACAGCCTCTGTATTTTCTTCACCTTTTATCATACTTGCTATAAGAGCATCGTCTTTAATACTGGTTACGTCTTTTCCATCAATTTTAATTATTTTGTCTCCTTGTTTTATTCCAGCCGCTTTAGCAGGTGAATCATCAAAGGGTTCTAATACAGTTGCTATTCCGTTCTCATCAAGAATTATCGGTAATCCAATACCAACATACTCATTTTCTGTATTTTTTTGCATATCCATAAACCATTTCATTTGCTCCTTATCATAATAAACAGTATAAGGATCCTTAAGAGAATCGGTCATACCTGATATTGCACCTTCTACAAGCTTATTTGCGTCAATTTCCTCATAATATCTATTTTGAAGAATACTTCTAGCATCATTGAATTTTTTGATGGTTTCTCTAGTAACACTGCTTTTTTCAAATGCTAAGGAATAACTGCCTGTAAAATAACTTAGACCCGTAAAAATCAGTGCACATACTGTAAAAGAAATTAAAGCTGTAGTAACAATAATATTTATTGGATATTTGGAATTAACTTCTTTGTTATCAAAATCCATAATAACTCACCTCTTATTTTCAAACTTTGTTACCTATAATTTTAATGCAAGAATAAAAATTATAATACCTAAATACAAATTTAGTTTTTCGGTTGTAGAAAAATTTCATTACATTAGTGGTATTTCATGGAGGCTGCAATTATTCTAACTGCTCAGAACCAAAAGCGGTATCCATCTCTTATAGAAGTGAAGGATATTTTTGCCTCGTTATAATACCTTGCATCAGAATAAAATTTTTCGACTGTAGAAAAATTTCATTACATTACCGGTATTTCATCGAGGCTGATGATATTCTCACGTTTTAATAATAAAGTGATACTCGTCACTTAAATAAAATTGGGAAACATTTTTTGCCTCGTCATATATATTGATATGCTTTAAATTGCAATAATAAACCCGCATTTTTTTATGCGGGCTTAATTTTATCTGAGTTAATCATATCTTAATCATTAAGTAAAGTAATCTAATGGCTGTTTTGTAGCACCATTCACTCTCACTTCAAAATGTAAATGCGGTCCAGTTGATAATCCAGTACTTCCAACCTTTCCTATGGTATCACCCTTTTTTACAGTATCTCCTTCGCTTACAAGCAGAGTACTTTGGTGACCATATAATGTTGCTATACCATCTCCATGGTCAATTATTATACAATTTCCATATCCTCCATTCCAGCCAGATAAAATAACCTTTCCGCTGTTTGCTGCAACAATCTTTGCACCTGAAGGAGCGTTGATGTCAATACCTGCATGGAATTTCTTTACCTTGTATATTGGATGAATTCTATAGCCGTATGGAGATGATATACCAGTATAGCCAGGAGTAGGCCACTTCATAACACCGCCCGCATATTTGGTATTTTTATCCTGTAATTGAGCTATTTTGCTCTCAAGTTCCTTTGATAAGGCTATCATTTCATCTTCTTTTTTCTCAGCTTCCTTCAGTCTGGATTTCTGTGCCTCTATCTCTGATTCTATTTCTGCTCTTGAGGTCTTTATATCAGAAACCTTTGCGTTAAGCTTCTCTAATTGCATCTCTTTCTGTTCTAACTCATTAATCTTTTCTTGCTTTTTTATTTCAGTTTTTTCTTTGCCTAAGGCAATTTCTTTAATTAACTTCTCATCATTTTTCTTAATCAGAGACATTAACTCAACTCTAGAGAAAAACTCGCTAAAGCTTTTTGACTCAATGAACAATTCCAAAGGAGACTTGTTCATATTTTGGTACATAACCCTCATTCTTGTTTTAAATAGTTCATTTTTATATTCAAATTCCTTTTCTATAGCATCTATTTCTTTATTAATAAGTTCAATATCAGCGTTAACCTTTGAAATCTCTTTTGCCCTTTGTTTCGCTGCACTCTGGGTTTTTTCTGCATCAGCCTGAAGCTTTTGAATATCAGCGCTCTTTTTCTTTATCTCGTTTTCTAAAGCCTTTTTCTCTTTTGCCAGCTGATTAATCTTACTATTGACTTGCTTTTGCTGGTTCTTTGCATTTTCTAAAGTGGTACCTGCATTGACCGGTATAATAATGCTTGAAAATATGAATATAGCCAGCATCACTATAGATAGTCTTTTCTTCATAAATTAACCCTCCCACAAAATTATCATCTTTTGTAAAAATATTTATATTTCTTACAACGCCCCCACGTCAGCAAGAAATTACTTCACAAAGCTTATTTAACCTTACTATATTACTATACTTTAAGATGCTTTCTAATTGACATAGCACTTCCAGACGCACCAATAACTGCACTTATTCCTGCATAAATTAACGCCAATGTGCTCCACACAGTTCCAAACTTTACTGTAGCAAAACCACCGCCAAAGTCTGCTAAATCATGACTTAGCAAAGGTTCAGCGAGACTGTATATATATGCAACCAACACAAATGCAATTATTGCTCCTATAATTCCAATTATAATACCTTCGTAAATAAAAGGCCACCTTATAAACCAATCTGTAGCACCAATGTACTTCATAATATTAATTTCCTTACGTCTTGCAAAAACCGTAAGTTTAATGGTATTAGATATAATAAACAAAGATATCAGCAATAATAAACCAATTAAAATCAAACTAATTATCTTGACCCAATTTGATACGTTTTGAATTGCATCAATAGTCTTTTGAGAATATTCAACATTGTCTACACCCGGAAGCGAAAGAAACTCTTCTGCCACCTGTTCGCTATTTTCAGGGTTTTTTAACTTAACAATAAAAGAAACATTTAAAAAACTCTCATCATATCCTGCTAAAATATCTGATCCGCCTTCTTCTGCTTTATTGTCAGCAAGGTATTTCTTTAGTTGCTCAAAGGCTTCTTTTTTGGATACAACCGTAATGTCATCTACATTACTATTACTAGAAACTTCTATTTGTACTGCATTAACCTGTTCATCAGTTAATTCTGGCAGACAAAACACCTGCATTGTTGGTTGCTGCGATAATATATCTATATTATAGTTTAGATTTACTAATATTAAATAAAACACCCCAAATAAAATCAAAGCTGCACTTATTACACTAATAGACGCAAGTGACATCAATCTATTTCTAGAGGCATTTATAATACTTGTTTTAAGAATATATTTTATACTCCGTATCTTCATCCCCGTAAAGCCCTTTCTGTTGATCTCTTACAATATGTCCTTTATCAATGGCTATTACTCTTTTCTTCATAGCATCAACGATACTCTTTTCATGGGTAGCAACAACAACGGTAGTGCCACGTTGATTAACCTCTGTTAAAAGTTTTACAATTTCCCATGAATTCTCAGGGTCTAAATTTCCTGTAGGTTCATCTGCAATTAGTAAAGCCGGACTATTTACTAAAGCTCTTGCAATGGCAACACGTTGCTGCTCTCCACCTGAAAGTTGATGCGGGTATGCATTAGCTTTTCTGCTCAAACCAACTAGCGCAAGCGACATAGGCACCTGCCTTCTAATTTCCTTTGGAACACATTCTGTTATTTCCATTGCAAATGCAACATTTTCATAAACAGTTTTATTGGGAAGAAGTCTAAAATCCTGAAATACCATACCCATACCACGACGCAAATATGGAATTTGTTTGTGCTGCAGGGTAGACAGCTGATATCCGTTTACTATTACCTCTCCCTCTGTTGCATTTTCTTCTTTCATTAGAAGTTTGAGCAAAGTTGACTTTCCAGAACCACTTGAACCTATAATGAAAGCAAAATCACCCTTATTTATTTTTAAGTTAATGCCCCTTAATGCAACAGTTCCATTCGGATATCTTTTACTGACATTTATAAATTCTACCACTTTCAATTAACTCCTTATCGTTTTTGTAGCAACTATTAGCTACTTATTCATTTATACTTGCTAAATATTTTCTAACTAATACAGCAATTTTAAAGGTAACAGCATCATCAAAGCTAGTAAGTTCTAAACCTGTTAAGCGTTTTATTTTATCTAGCCTGTATACCAACGTATTTCTATGAATGTATAGCTGCCTTGCTGTTTCACTGACATTTAAATTATTTTCAAAGAATTTTTGAATTGTTAACATAGTCTCATTGTCTAATGAATCAGCAGATTTATCTTTAAATACTTCATCGAGAAACAACTGACATAATGTTATTGGGATATGGTAAACAAGCCTGCCAAGTCCCAGGTTATTATAATCATAGACCTTTTGGTCACCACTAAAAATATTACCAATTATCATAGACATCTGAGCTTCTTTGTATGATTTAGTAATATCTTTTAGATTATTTATAATTGTTCCAATACCAATACTTGCCTTTACCATTAATTCCGAATTAAGAGTATCTATAATAGTTTTTGCAATTTTTGAAAGATCCTTATGGTCTTCTTTATTCTTAACCTCTTTAACCAAAACTATATTATCGTTATCAATTACAATTATAAAATCTCTATTCTTATTAGGGAATAAACTCTCAAGTACTTCATGTACATGAATGTCTTTTTCACTTGAAGCATTAATAAGAAATACAACCCGAAGTAAGTTGTAATCAATATGCAGTTCTTTGGCCTTTAACAAAATATCACCAGGCAAAATATTTTCTACTATTATATTCTTTATAAATGTATTCTTGTCGTATTTTTCGTCATAAAAGCTTTTAAGATTAAGTATATTTAGAGAAAACAATTCCAAATACTTCAAATCTTGAGGCTCTGTAGATTTTACAAAGGATATAAATTCCACTTTGTTTTTAACCATAACCTTATAATATATCCTATCCTCTATTATTTGATTATGGCTCTTTGATTGCAAGAAATCAATAATATTTGAATCAGTATTACCTACCAACTGAAAATTTGAATGAGCTATAATTATTCCACTTTCGTCAGTTACACCTATCTCTTTGCCTATAATTTCGCTATATTTCTCAGATAACGTCTGAAATAATTTTACCGACATGTCAAGCCCCCTGCTATAATGTATGTGAATATGATATCATAACCATTCACAATCTATTAAAATTATACACTAAAATAATTTTTATTACTACATTACATATTATAAAATTATTTTGGTAACTTTTTATAGTATTTATAGACCTTTACTTTTCTAAAATTCTTAGTAGTAATATAATCAGCTTTCCCAATGAAAAGTCTATCCATGCCAAGGAATATTATTAGTTTAATGCTCATTAACTATCCTGATTTAGGCAACTATTTGACTTTTCATTTAATAAGAGTTTCCGCTATAATAATGGCTGTGATAGTTGATTAATACATAAAAATTTAAGGGTATTTCATATGTTTATATGAGCATATATAAATTTGACGTTCTACTACATCTATTTCATTATATCTAATTTCAAACGTAGAACTCTGCATCTCTTACAAACAGAGAGCCAATCATCTTTTAAGCAATTAACTCTCAATAAAATTTTAGTTTACTGCTCGCCCCCAATATTGACATATAATCCTTATACTCCACCTTATTCCAATAGATTAACAGAGGGTATTAACAACACAATTAGGTTTATTAATCGTATTGCATATGGGTGTCTGAGCTATGATAATTTAAGATTAAAAATTCTACAAACACTACAAATGTGCAAAGAGCCAATCACTCGTCAAAGCGATCAGCCCTTCAAAATTTCAGTAATCCTTCTACCCAACTACTAGCATAGAACCAAAATTTTAAGTTTCCAGTTCTACATCAACTACTGACATAAAATCCAAATATTAGTTTACTGTCGTTTTCTACTATTGTAACCGACAAAATGGCACTAACAAAAAAGGAAAGCAGCGCTTTCCTTTTTTGAAATATATTAATTAATAATTGTACGTTCAGTTTCTTTGTCAAACAAGTGAATTTTATTTGCATCAATAGCAACTTTGATAACATCGCCAGTCTTAGTCTTTGATCTAGCATTAACTCTTGCAGTAACTGTTGCTGTAGCACCTTCAATAACCAAATATAGATATGTCTCTGCACCAAGCATTTCAACCAAGTCAACTTTTGCTTCAACAACACTTTCAGGCATTGACTCAAGATACATAGCTTCATCACGAATATGTTCTGGTCTTACACCAACAAGAACTTCTTTGCCAATGTAATCTGATCCTTCAAGCTTCTTAGCCTTTCCTTCTGGGAGTTTGATATCATTCTTACCAAATACAAGGTGTAAATCGCTTCCTTGTTTAGTAAGCTTTGCAGTGATTATATTCATTTGTGGGCTACCAATAAATGTAGCAACAAATCTGTTGTTTGGTCTGTCATAAAGTGCTGTTGGAGTATCAACCTGTTGTATATAACCATCCTTCATAACAACGATTCTTGTACCCATTGTTAAAGCTTCTGTCTGGTCATGTGTTACATATATAAATGTTGTGTTAAGTCTGTTGTGCAATCTACCTATCTCTGTTCTCATCTGAACTCTGAGCTTAGCATCCAAGTTTGAGAGAGGCTCATCCATTAAGAATACTTTAGGTTCACGTACTATAGCACGACCAAGCGCAACTCTTTGTCTCTGTCCACCTGACAAAGCCTTTGGTTTTCTGTCAAGCAAATGTTCAATATCGAGAATCTTAGCAGCTTCATGTACACGCTTTTTGATTTCATCCTTTGGTGTCTTTCTTAGTTTCAATCCGAAAGCCATGTTATCAAAAACTGTCATGTGTGGATATAACGCATAGTTCTGGAAAACCATCGCTATATCTCTATCTTTAGGAGCAACATCATTCATTAATTTGTCGCCAATGTATAATTCACCTTCTGAAATTTCTTCCAAACCAGCAATCATTCTAAGTGTGGTAGTCTTTCCGCATCCTGAAGGACCAACTAATACTAAAAACTCATTGTGTTCAATATCAAGATTAAAATCGTTAACAGCTGTAACCCCACCTGAATATCTCTTGTAAATATTTTTTAATTTTAAACTAGCCATTTTTACCTCCTAAAAACTTCCATATTGTATAGTTTTTTCGAAAATCATTTCTATATGTATATAATACACTTCATTGGAGGTACAAACTATATTGCTTTTTAACAAAATTATTTTTTAGCTTTTAGTACATTTGTATATTAAGCTTATTATTATCATGTCTATATGTATATTCCTAATATCATTTTGCGCTGACAAAAAATATATTACGCAATATTGTATTTTTATGCATAGGAGTGTATAATTATAAAATAGTCCATTTAAATAGTAATAATAGTAATAATATAGTACTAATTACATAGTAAATCTTAGTATTTTTAACTTACTATTATTTGTATCGACGTATAAATAATAGTTCTACTATCGAAAGGAATGAGTAAAATATGAAATATAAGATTTTTGTTGATGGTAGTGAAGGCACTACAGGTTTAATGATTAATGAACGATTAGCAAATAGAAATGATTTACATATACTTAAAATTGATAGCGATAAACGTAAAGATATTAATGAAAGAAAAAAATATATTAATGATGCAGATATTGTTTTTCTATGTCTACCTGACGTAGCAGCAAAAGAGGCTGTATCTCTTATAGAAAATCCAGATACAAAGGTTATTGATGCTAGTACGGCTCACAGAACAAATATTGATTGGGCTTATGGCTTGCCTGAATTGAGTGCGGAACATCGCACTAAAATAAAAAATTCAAGCAGAGTAGCTGTTCCAGGTTGTTACGCTACTGGTTTTATAAGCATTATGTATCCTTTGGTAGCAGGAGGAATTGTTCCAAAAGATTATCCAGTTACCACCTTTGGCATTTCTGGTTATAGCGGCGGCGGAAAGAAACGTATAGCTGAATATGAAGACCCAAACGGAAATCCATTTGAAAGTCCTCAATTGTATAGTTTAGGCTTAACTCATAAGCATATTCCTGAAATGACAGTAATTAGCAGTCTTAACAGTGCACCTTTGTTTTCCCCAATAATAAGCGCATATTTTAAGGGTATGTCTGTATGTGTTCCTTTACATACAAGACTTCTTTCAGGTTCAAATACAAAGGAAAGCATCCATGAGTATATGCAGAATTATTACAGTTCAGAAAAGTATATAAAGGTAATGCCTCTAGGCTGTGAAAACGACTATCCAAATGGCTTTTTAGGAGCAACTAGAGTAAATAATACTAATTATTTAGAAATATATGTTGTTGGCAATAACGAACAAATCATGCTTGTATCAGTCTTAGACAACTTAGGAAAGGGGTCTTCAGGAGCAGCTATTCAAAACATGAATATAATGTTAGGAATTGAAGAAGACTTCGCTTTATAATTTTACATCTTAAACATTAAATAAATTTATAAAATTAAAATCTTATTAGAAAGTATTAGATTATAGGAGGCAACTCATGAATTTAGAAAATCAAATAAAAAAAGCTGAAATACTTATAGAGGCTCTTCCATATATCCAAAAACTTTATGGCAAAACTGTAGTTATTAAGTACGGCGGAAACGCAATGATTAATGATGACTTAAAAAATTCTGTAATGGAAGATATTACTCTACTTAAATATATAGGTATGAATCCAGTTCTTGTACATGGTGGCGGCCCTGATATAAATAAAGCTTTGCAAGCATTCGATATAAAAAGCCAATTTATAAACGGGCTGAGAGTTACAGACTCCCAAACTATGGAAGTAGCTCAGATGGTTTTAGTTGGCAAAACCAATAAAGAAATTGTCTCATTGCTCAACAACAAAGGCGGAAAAGCCATCGGCCTATGTGGGATTGACGGAAGGCTTATTGAATGTGAACAGTATAAAACTGAACTTGATGGCGAAATGAAAGATATAGGCTTTGTAGGTAATATAACAAAAATCAATTCAAAAGTGTTAGAACTAATATCAAAAGATGAGTATATCCCTGTTGTTGCTCCAATAGGTGTTGGTCCAGATGGACAAAGCTACAATATTAATGCTGATACTGTTGCTGGTGAAATAGCTGCAGCATTACAAGCTGAAAAACTAATGCTGCTCACTGACGTTGAAGGAGTAAAAGCATCTAAAGACAGCGATTCAATAATACCTGCATTAACTATTGCAGAAGTTCATGAGTTAATCAATAACAAAGTTATTGATGGTGGTATGATTCCAAAAGTCCTTGGTTGTGTAGATGCACTGGAAAAAGGAGTTGGAAGAACTCATATTTTAGACGGAAGAATTCCTCATTGTATACTACTTGAAATATTCACAAACAAAGGTATTGGTACAATGATTATGAAGGAAAAGAAATTATACCACGAAAAAGAGGTTCTGTATTAAAATACGTATAAACATAATTAATTGTCTATCATAATATTTACGGTAGCATTGATAAAAACCTTTAAAATAGCACTATTAGTAGAACTTATTTAATATTATCATCTATAAATTAGATTTAAAATGTTATTTGTATTGCATTTTTATACACGATAATGTATAATTATAAATTATATATTATCGTGTTTTTACTAAATTCAATTATAATTCCGAAGATTTTCCTGATAAATCTCTTATTGGGTAGTAATAGAATTTAAGTACTTGAAAAGGAGTGATTTTATGTTTTTGAGTGAAATTCAGGATATGGATAAAAAATATTATATGGATACATTTGGCAGCAGGATACCTGTAGCTTTTACAAAAGGTGAAGGAATTGACCTTTGGAGCACTGATGGCGAGAAATATACAGATTTCTTTGCAGGTATTGCTGTTAATTCTATTGGCTATTCACACCCAACCTTCGTTAATATGGTTACTAAGCAGGTTTCTAGCTTAATACATTGTTCAAACCTTTATTATATTGAATCACAGGCTCTTTTAGCAAAAGAATTAGTTGAAAACTCATGTGCAGATAAAATATTCTTTGCAAATAGCGGTGCTGAAGCAAATGAAGGTGCTATTAAGCTAGCTAGAATTTACTTTAAGAAACAAGGAAATCCGGAAAAATTTGAAATAATCACTTTACAAAAGTCTTTTCACGGGAGAACTATTACTACTCTTAGTGCAACAGGGCAAGAAAAGTATTCTAAACCTTTTGAGCCTTTGACTTCAGGTTTTAAGAAAGTTCCTATTAATGATTTTTCTGCTTTGGAAGCTGCAATTACTGAAAACACCTGTGCTATTATGCTTGAGCCTGTACAAGGAGAAAGCGGTGTATATCCATGTGATTATGAGTATTTGCAAAATGTCAAAAAGCTATGTGAAGAAAAAAAATTGCTTCTTATTTTTGATGAAGTTCAAACTGGTGTTGGCAGAACCGGTAAGCTTTTTGGATACCAAAATTACAATGTAGAACCTGATATTTTTACTCTTGCAAAGGCATTAGGCGGAGGAGTTCCTATAGGAGCAATATGCGCTAAAGAACATGTAGCAAAAGCATTTGCTCCTGGAGAGCATGGTTCTACCTTCGGAGGTAATCCACTTGCTTGCACTGCAGGTTTAGCTGTTATGAAAATAATGAAAGAGGAACATCTTCCTGAAAACGCTGAAAAACTTGGCAAATATATTAAGTCTCAATTGGAGAATCTAGCTTCTACTTCCCACCCTGTAATATCTGAGGTAAGGGCCGCAGGATTAATGATTGGTATTGAACTGAATAAACCTATCGCTCCTATTGTTAAGACAAAAATGTTCGAAAAGAAATACTTAATTGCTAATGTGGGAGAAAATATACTCAGAATTCTTCCACCACTTATTATCACACAAACGGATGCTGATGAATTTATTATAACTTTAAAATCAGCTATTGATGAAGTACTATAGGAGGAAAAAACATGAAAGCAGTATTATTACTAGAGGATGGAACGTATTTCTCAGGCGAGAGTTTTGGAAAAAGCGGAGAAACAGCAGGAGAAATCGTGTTTAACACAAGTATGACAGGTTATCAGGAAATAACCACCGACCCATCATATAACGGTCAGATTGTAGCAATGACATACCCTTTAATAGGGAATTATGGATTTAATGAATTTGATAACGAGTCTTATAAGCCTCATATACAAGGCTTTATTGTAAAAGAACTTTGCACTACTCCAAGCAATTGGAGAAATACTATTGATCCTAATCAATACTTTGTCAAACATAATATAATTGGAATTAAAGGTATCGATACAAGGGCATTAACTCAGCACCTAAGAAATAATGGAAGTATGTATGGTATTATTTCAACAGAATGTGGAAACCTTGATATGCTTCAAAAAAATTTGCAAGCTTATAAATCTATTCCAAGAAATTTAGTAATGGAGGTAACCACTAAAACTCACATACACGTGCCTGGGTCAGGAAAAAAAGTAGTCCTTATAGATTTTGGCGTTAAAAACAATATTATACGTTCTCTCAAATATAGAGACTGTGATATTCATATATTGCCTGCTTACAGTTCTTTTGAAGAAATTATGTCTTATAACCCTGATGGTATTTTGCTGTCAAATGGACCTGGTGATCCTAACGATTTACCAGTTATAAATAAAACAATACAAAAACTTTTAGGCTTAAAGCCAATTCTTGGTATTTGTTTAGGCCATCAATTGCTTGGACTTTCCTTAGGTCTTAGCGTTAAAAAACTTAAATTTGGTCATCATGGAAGCAACCATCCTGTAAGAGATAATATCACAGGAAAATGCTATATTACATCACAAAATCACAACTATGCTATTGACAGCACTAGTTTAAATCAAGATGTAGAAATAACACAAATTAATGTAAACGATAATACTGTTGAAGCCTTCAGGCACAAAACATTACCTATTCTTGGTATTCAATATCACCCTGAAGCAGCACCTGGCACTATGGATTCTGTATACATTTTTGATGATTTTATTAAGATGATGGATAGTTTTAAAGGTTAAATCTTATAAACAGTTAAATTTTATTATTATGTGTTATTTGCATAATATTATGGAGGATATATATATGCCAAAAAATTCAAACATTAAAAAGGTACTAGTAATTGGTTCTGGTCCTATAGTTATAGGTCAAGCAGCCGAGTTTGATTATTCAGGAACTCAAGCCTGCAAATCTCTTAGAGAAGAAGGCATTGAAGTCGTATTAATAAATAGTAACCCTGCCACTATAATGACAGACAAACAATCAGCAGACAAGGTTTACATAGAACCCATAACACTGGAATTTGTTAAAAAGATAATTTATAAAGAAAAACCCGATGGAATTCTAGCCTCACTTGGTGGACAGACTGGTCTCAATATGGCTGTACAACTTGCTGAAGACGGAATCCTTGACGAAATGAATATAGAGCTTTTGGGTACTTCCCTTGCCTCTATTAAAAAAGCCGAAGATAGAGAACTTTTTAAAGAAACAATGGAAAAAATAAATGAAAAAGTAGCACCTAGCACAATCGTTACAAACTTGCAGGATGCTATTGAATTTGCTGAAAAAATTGGCTTTCCTATTATTATCAGACCAGCTTATACCCTTGGAGGCTCTGGCGGTGGTATAGCAAATAATATGGAAGAATTTAAGTACATATGTGGTAAGGGCTTAAAACTAAGTATGATTAGTCAAGTTCTATTGGAACAAAGCGTTGCT
Organism: Ruminiclostridium herbifermentans; assembly: GCF_005473905.2. Taxonomy (NCBI): domain Bacteria; kingdom Bacillati; phylum Bacillota; class Clostridia; order Eubacteriales; family Oscillospiraceae; genus Ruminiclostridium; species Ruminiclostridium herbifermentans. The sequence continues at coordinate 708,771 of NZ_CP061336.1, read as the reverse complement.
GGATGGAAAGAAATAGAATACGAAGTAATGCGTGACAGAAATGATAACTGCATTATTATTTGTAACATGGAGAACTTTGATCCTGTTGGCGTTCATACCGGAGATAGCATTGTTGTAGCCCCATGCCAAACCTTATCTGATGTTGAGGCTCAAATGCTTAGAACAGCTTCAATTAAGATAATAAGTGCATTAGGCATAGAGGGTGGTTGTAATATTCAGTTTGCATTAAACCCTAACAGCTTCGAATATGTTGTTATTGAAGTAAATCCTAGAGTTAGTCGTTCTAGTGCTCTTGCTTCTAAAGCAACAGGATATCCAATAGCCCGAGTAACCGCAAAAATCGCTATTGGAATGACTTTAGATGAAATTAAAAACTCTGTAACAAAGACTACAAGTGCATGCTTTGAGCCTGCTATAGATTATGTTGTTACTAAAGTTCCACGTTGGCCATTTGATAAATTCGCAAATGCAGACAGAAGTTTGGGTACACAAATGAAAGCAACCGGTGAAGTAATGGCAATTGGTCGTACATTTGAAGAATCTCTACTAAAAGCAATTGATTCTTTAGATATAAAGTTTAACTATCAGCTTGGCTTAAGTCTATTTGATAATATGAGCCGCGAAGAATTAGTTGAATATGTTAAGAACCCTAGCGACCAAAGAATTTTTGCTATTTGCAAGGCTTTACAAAAGGGTGTCTCTGCTGGAGAAATCGTAAGAATAACTAGAATTGATGAATTCTTTATTAGAAAGCTTAAGAAAATTGTAAAGCTAGGAGAAGAAATAACTAATGCTGGTATTGCATTTTTAGATTATGATTTATACTCAAGAGCTAAAAAAATAGGCTTTGGCGATTCATATATTGCAAACTTAGCAAATGTTTCTGTTGAAGAAATAATAGCTTTGAGAAAAAAATATCCAATTAAGCCTGTTTACAAAATTGTTGATACCTGTGCAGGTGAGTTTGAAGCCGTAACTCCATACTTTTATTCAACCTATGAGGAAAAGGATGATGTAGAGGAAACTTCAGGAGACAAGGTTTTAGTTATTGGCTCAGGACCAATCAGAATAGGTCAAGGTATTGAATTTGACTATTGTAGTGTTCATTCTGTTGAAACTCTCAAGGAACTTGGTATTGAATCAATTATTATTAACAATAATCCTGAAACTGTCAGCACTGACTTTGATACTGCAGATAAGCTTTACTTTGAGCCTCTTACAAAGGAATGTGTTCTTGATATTATTGAAAAAGAAAAACCTTTAGGTGTTATAGTTCAATTTGGAGGACAGACTGCAATCAACTTAGCTGAAACTCTGCATTCAGAGGGTGTTAATATCCTCGGTACTTCAGTTGAAAGCATTGATGTTGCTGAAGATAGAGAGAAATTCCTGCAGCTATTGGCAACACTCAATATTCCTATTCCAGAAGGAAGCACAGCATTCTCTTTTGAACAAGCTAGAGAAATAGCAAACAAAATAGGATATCCTGTATTGGTAAGACCTTCATACGTGCTAGGCGGCCGCGCAATGGAAGTTGTATACAATGATAAAGTTCTTGAAGAGTATATAACAATGGCTACTGAAATATCCACAGAACATCCAATACTTATTGATAAGTACATTGTAGGCAGAGAAATAGAAGTTGATGGTATTTGTGACGGAAATGAGGTTCTCATTCCTGGAATTATGGAGCATGTAGAACGTGCTGGTGTTCACTCAGGAGATAGTATTGCGGTATATCCCCCACGAAACCTCTCACAAAAGGTTAAGGATACAATTGAGGATTACACAATTCGTCTTGCAAAAGCACTAAAGGTGGTTGGTTTATTTAATATACAATTTGTAATGGACAAAGATGAAACTGTTTATGTAATAGAAGTTAATCCTCGTGCCAGCAGAACTGTTCCTATTATGAGTAAAATTACAGGAATTCCTATGGTAAGCGTTGCCACTAAACTGATTATGGGTAAAACCTTATCAGAATTGAATTACAAGCCAGGACTTGCAAAGGAAGCTGATTATTATGCCGTAAAGGCACCTGTTTTCTCTTTTGCAAAGCTGACCACAGTTGACACCTTCCTAGGCCCTGAAATGAAATCAACCGGAGAAGTAATGGGAGTTGATAAGGATTACTACAATGCGCTATACAAGGCAATCGCCGCATCTGGTATGTTAATACCATCAGGCGGAAATGTACTCCTTTCCGTTGCTGACAGAGATAAAGAAGAATGTGTTGAAATTGCTAAAAAGCTTCTTGAACTTGGATTCGTATTATCTGCTACACCTGGAACATATGAGGCACTTAAAAATGCCAATCTGCCAGTACAGCTTATTGAAGATGAGAACTTGTTGAATTGCATTAAAGAAGATAAAATTAAGCTTGTTATAAATACTCCAACAAGGGGTAAAATTCCAGAAAGAAAAGGTTTTATATTAAGAAGAACATCAATGGAGTACAACATCCCATGTATAACTTCTTTAGATACCACAAATGCTGTTTTGAGTATTTTAGAGAGGCTAATTGCTAATAATCGAGCAGAAATATATTCTCTTGATGAATATTCTGTTTTTTATAATACCTAATTGAAATTAGCTAAATTCGGCTTTTATACAAAAATTTTGCTAATCTATACCTTGAGCATATTGAAAGGAATGATATTTATGAAACATTTATTAAGCCTTAACCATTTAACTACAGATGAAATACATGATTTACTAAAGCTTGCGCTAAAGCTTAAGGATCAAAATAAAAACGGCACTAAGCATCATTTATTAGAAGGCAAGACTCTTGGAATGATTTTTTCAAAATCTTCAACTAGAACCAGAGTTTCATTTGAGGTTGGAATGTATCAGCTAGGAGGTTCTGCACTGTTTCTAAGTTCTGATGACATTCAGATTGGAAGAGGCGAATCAATTTACGACACAGCTAATGTATTGTCAAGATATTTAGACGGAATCATGATTAGAACCTTTAAGCAAAGTGATGTAGATGATCTTGCTAAATACGGAACTATTCCAGTAATAAATGGTTTAACTGATGAAATGCACCCATGCCAGATTCTCGCTGACCTTCAAACTATTTATGAGCATAAAGGTAAGCTTGAAGGGCTAAAGCTTGCATATATTGGTGATGGAAATAACATTGCTCACTCCCTCCTTCATGGTTGTTCAAAAGTGGGAATGAATATTGCAATAGCATCACCTAAAGGCTATGAATGTGATAATAAATATGTAGATGAAGCAAAGGCTGCTGCAAAGCTGACAGGCTCAGAAATACTATTAACTCAAGACCCTGTTGAAGCTATTACAAACGCAGATATTGTATATGCCGATACATGGATAAGTATGGGGCAAGAGGATCAAAAAGCCGAAAAGCTAAAGATATTCATGCCATATCAGATTAATAAAGAATTATTTTCAAAAGCTAAAGATGACGCTATTTTCCTTCATTGCCTGCCCGCATACAGAGGCTATGAAGTTACTGAAGACGTCATAGATAGCAAACAATCAGTAATTTTTGATGAAGCAGAAAACAGACTACATGCACAAAAAGCTGTTTTAGCAACTCTTCTATAATTAATAGCTTTGTATTTATCCAACTCAATTGTAAGCTGTATATTTACCAATTGTGTTATTGGCTATGATTGAGTTGGAAACTTAAATGTGTATAAATATGTAATTAGACTTATTAACTCAACTTTTCTATAATGAAATTCTTTCAATTTGAATTCTTTCAATTTGAATTCTTTTAATGTGAGAGGGTCTTATTATTGATAAGTTGAGTTATTAATTCTTTAAGAGATTGAGGGAAAAAATATGAATTATTCATTTATTATAAGAAAAGCAACCATAGAAGATGCACCTGCCATATTAACTATTATGCAGGAATCCTTTAAAAAATATATGCAGGATACAGGTTTGTCAGGAACGATGGAAGCTCTTTCTGAAAGTATCGAAGAAATTGAAGCTGATATTTTGGAGAAAGAAGTTTATATCGCTATAATAGATAACAATCCTGTGGGTACAATCAGGATAAAAATATTACCAGATAACACTGCTTATATAAGCAGATTTGGAGTAATGCTAAACTATCACAATATAGGTATTGGCAAATCCTTAATTAACTTGGTTGATAAAGTTCTTATATCTAAAGGCGTTAAAAAAGTTAGTTTACATACAGCTTCAAAATACCGTGATTTAATTAGATTCTATTACGGTCGCGGCTTTTATATCGAATCAACTTCTACAGATAGAGGCTACATTAGAGCACTGCTAGTAAAAGAATATTAAAAACTCTTTCTATAAATAATCCCTTAAGAAAATATTTAATAAATTTCTTAAGGGATTTCTATGTTTTATACTTTAAACTTATCTATTTCTACGCTAAGTTTATTAGCTAAAATATTCAATTCTTCTGCTGTTCTTGCCACGTCTTCCATTCCTGTAAGTTGTTCCTGAGTCGAAGCAGAAACCTGTTGTGTTGATGCAGAAGTTTCTTCTGAAGTTGCAGAAACATCCTCCATGATTGCTAATATCTCATCTTTGCTACTAACCATTTTATTATTTAGTTTTATAATTTCACTAATCTCATAGGTTAGCTTTGTAATATTTTCTGAAATATCACTAAATATGCGTTGTGTTTTCTCAACCGATTGACTTTGAGCTTCTACAATAGGTTTTGCATCTTCCATACTACTTACAGCATTTCTAGATTGTGTTTGTATTTCTATAATTAATTTTTTAATATTATCTGTAGCTTTTGTTGATTGCTCAGCTAACTTCCTAATTTCCTCAGCTACTACTGAGAAACCCTTTCCGGCCTCCCCTGCTCTCGCAGCTTCAATACTTGCATTTAATGCTAACAAGTTGGTTTGGTCTGCTATTCCGCTTATTGAATTAATAATATCACCAACTTGTTGAGAACACTTATCTACTTCAATAATAGCATTACTAACCTTTTCAGATGCAGCTGTATTTTCACTGGAATTAATTTTCAAATCTTCAACAGTTTGAATACCATCTTGGTTTAGCTGATTTGATTTGTCTACCATATCTTTAATAACATTAATAGATTCTGATACTCCTTGAATGTTATCAGCTACTTCTTTAGTCTTATATAATCCATTTTCAACGCTTTGCGCAGTTTCTAATGTAGCATTTGAAATTTCAACAACAGTTCTTGATATTTCCTCCGTCGAAGCCGTTATTTCTTCAGATGATGCAGCTAACATATCTGCCGAATTTGAAACCTCAGATACTGTAGCTATTACATTTCTCATCAATAGTCCTAAATTTTCTAACATTTTGTTTACATTCTGTGCAAGGATACCTATCTCATCACTTGAGTTAATATTAGTTCTAATAGTGAAGTCCCCATCTCCTATTTTCAGCATATCATTTGTTATTTCTTTAATAGATTTTGTTATAGGTCTTGTGGCTAAAATCCCTACTAAAATAGAAATAGCAACAATACATAATCCGCTAATAAGGCTAATTAATAATATATATTGGGTTTTATCACTTATTTCACTATAATTAAACTCTCCTATTATTCTCCAACCAGTGTTTTTTATAGTAGAATAATATGCACACTTTCTTGAATTGTAATAAGTATAATCAACACTTCCTCTTTCAGAAGGATTTGTTTTTCTCTTCAACTCCTCCACAGGAACTTCTTTCCCAATTAAAGTTCTGTCAGGGTGTGTGAGTACAATATCCTTATTATCTAGCAGAAAAACATACCCTGTACTTCCTATACTAGCATTTCCTATAATATTGGTTAATTGTTCAAGTGAAATGTCAGCTCCGAGAACACCTACCAATTCCTTATTTTCATTATACAAAGGAGTGGCTAAAGTCACAACTAGCTTTCCTGTAGCAACGTCAACATAAGGGTCTGTCCACGCCAACCCATTCTTTGATATTGCAGACTGGTACCATGGCCTCGTTGTTGGATCAAATCCATCTGGCAGTTTTGTTTCTGGATAAATTTCTATTTGTTTATCTTCTCTAGCCACATACATACTCAATATTGCATTGTGACCTTCTGTATTGGTCTTTAAAATATCCTTTACATATAACATATCTTCGGGATTTATATTGTTAATATTTAGAATGCTTGCATTTTGCGCAATTATTAGCAAATTCTCTTCTTGCATTTTTATGAAATTATCCATATTATCTTGTATGCTAGTCATTTTTCCGTTAGCAGAATTTATAATTTCACTTGCAGTGATGTTGCTTGCTGTAGTATAGCTTATAACTCCTAATATTGTTGTTGGCAAAATAGCAATAATAGTAAGTAGCATTATAAGTTTTTTACTAATAGATTTTTTACTAATAGCTTTTTTCTGAATAGTTTTTTTCCGACCAAATTTCATTGACTTTTCCCCCATGTAGAGTAAATTAAACATATGTCGAATTTATATATTTTATGTATTATTTTGTCGTTTATTAATTTTAACATTGCAGCTACAGTTTGTCTACTGTTCTCAAACACTTCACCATTGCCAAATTATAGCTAATAATGTTCCACTCCTATCTTATTTAATTAATTTCCTCTTTTGGATATCCTATTGCTTCTCAGAAAATACAGTTCAATATCAAATACTATAATCATTTAAGTAATTATTTTAGTTGATTTGATTAACTTAGTTGATAAGATTCTGAATCAAATATTCTTAGAAAGTAGTAAGCATACTAGATAATTGTTATATAATTTTAAAATTTAATATGTAATAGACTATGATACAGAAGCATCTTTCGCTGCAAAATATTAGGACACTGTTAGATAAAGAATTATTAAAAACACTCAGATTGAAATCTTTTGCTCCTCATTAGTTCTTGTCTATTTGTTTGGGGGCATAAATTAAATTTATCTAGATATGCTTATATTGACCTTGATTCTAATTTTATGTTGATAACAGTGTATATCAATTAGCAAATAAAAATAAGCCTCACATCTATGTTAGGCAGCACCTAATTAGCACAAGCTAATGCTAGTATATATCAATTTTTGTCTCTTTCTATATGTTATATAAAATTATTATATAAAAAAACATACATGCAATTAGGAATATCAAAGTTGCTCGCACTTTTATTCATGAACCTATTTATTATTTTTATTTCCCATCATTTGTTTCAAAACCTTCTCCAAGCACTTCATTGACTTCTGCTAGAATCATAAATGCATTTTTATCTACTTCAAGCACAATTTGTTTGAGTTGTTGAATCTGAGTTCTTGCTAATACACAGAGCAGCACCTCTTTATCCTTTCCAGAGTATACACCTCTTCCTTTTAACTCTGTTACACCTCTATCTAATTCAACCAAAAGTCTTTTTGAAATTTCAGCTTGGTGTTCAGAAATAATAAGTACAGCTCTGGAGTTATCAACCCCTGCAACCATTGCATCTATTACCTTCGTTGTTATAAACAAACTAACCAATGAATATAGACCAATTAAAATACTATTAAATGCAATAATGGCAAATAAAATTATTAATGCATCTAACCACAAAATTAATTGTCCAATTGTCATATTTTTGAATATTTTATTCAGAAGCTTAGCAGCTAATTCTGTACCTCCAGTGGTAGCATCCATTTTTAATACAATACCAAGCCCAATACCACTTATAAATCCACCAATTACACTATAAAGAAATATGTCTGGAGTAGATACCAAGTAATTGCTATCTACCAGAATTCTTTCAGCAAAATCATATGAATATGCTTCAGTTAAATCTATAATAGCAGAGAGTACTATCGTACCATATACAGTTCTAAAGAAGAATTTTCTTCCTATAATTTTATAACCTAGTAAAAATAACGGAATGTTTATTGCAAGCATACTAGCTCCAACAGGTAGTTTTTCATTGCTTATATAAAATAAAACCGTAGCTAATCCGCTTAAACCACCAGGCGCAATTTTATAAGGAACAAGGAATATGTTAATAGCTAATGCAGTAATTCCAGCTCCTATCGTTATTAAAATGTACACTTTTAAAAATTTTAAAATACTCTTTAATTTAGACATAATAACCTCCACACTACTTAGGTACAAAATATTGAAAAACTAACCATTAGACACTTCTATTAAAGTAACAGAGTCTTTCTTATCCAAACATCTCTGGTAAGAAAAGGTTATCCCGCCACATTTGATGTCGCTGTTGCAAAACAAAAATACTATAATCAGTAGTATACTGCTTAAATAATAATCTGTATGCTTGCTCTCTCCTGATAATGACGATGGAATTGGTAGTAAACAAGCACTTCCACTGTACATATAGCCAAGGAATCATATCTCTAGTCAATCACAGCTGCATACTTTTGCTTTGTCAGCTACAATACTTATTCTTCACTTACTATTTCTAGTATCAATTTCTAACCAAGCTTCGCAATTAGATATATATTTCATCCGCGTACATTTTGACAAAAAATGATATCAGCACACATTAAATCGTATTTTTCAACAGCACTTTAAATATAACAATTATATAACTAAAAAACAACTTTCAATATAATTAATTCCACTATCTCTTACTTTATTAATATTTGTTTTTTTTGAGTTATATAAACATTATTCTGATAATTAAAAATATTATCGAGCTGAATTTTGCCTTTTCTTCGTATCATTGACAAATAATATGAGATAAACTAAACTGTTATAAGTGAAATATTTATATATTAGATAATTTGTATAATTTTATTTAGTAATTATGATATTAATCAAGTTCAAATACTATGTTCTGAAAAACAATGCCTATCTGCAATTTTATTTGTATTAAGGCAAGTACTGTGCAAATGCCAGTTTAAAATGCGTATTTGAAACATGGAGGATATATGCGTAAATTAGTAAATATTGCAGGAATTAATATAGATGATCTTACTATGGAGCAGGCTGTTAAAAAGATATACTATTTTATCTCTTCTGATAAAAACCATGCAATATATACACCCAATGCTGAAATAATGATGGATGGTATAAAAGATAAAAAAATGTTTCAAGTATTAAATGATGCCGATATGCTCGTTGCTGATGGAGCTGGTGTCGTTTTAGCTTCAAAAATTCTAGGTAAAGCAGTTAGGCAAAAGGTTTCAGGTGTTGATTTGGCCAAAAACCTTCTTGAAGCCTCTGCGAAAAAGCCAATAAAATTTTTCCTCTTTGGCGGTAAACCAGGAATAGCTGAAAAGGCTCATGCAAATATTATTTGCGACTACCCACATGCTGAAGTCGTGGGAACCCATAATGGATATTTCACAGAAGAAGATAATCAGAAAATAATCGAAGAAATTAACAACTCTGGTGCCGAAGTTCTTTTTGTATGCTTAGGTGCTCCAAAACAAGAAATGTGGATTCATGAAAACAAAGACAAGTTAACTGTTAAAGCTTGCTTAGGCGTTGGCGGTACACTGGATATTTTGGCTGGCAATGTTAAACTTGCTCCAGACTTTTTTAGAAATCACGGCCTAGAGTGGTTATATAGACTGTACAAAGAGCCTTGGCGTTATAAAAGAATGTTGAAACTACCAAAATTCATTTTGCATATTATCGGAATAAGAATTGGCTTGATAAAAATAAAGTAGCTTATCTCAATTTAAATTACAAAGGACGGTTGCATTTTCAATCATATTAGAAAATACCCCCTAGAATTATAACCAATCCATATATTCTTCTGATATCCATTTAGAAGTACTCCAGTTTGTCTTTGTTAAAATTATATGTTAGATATAGACTCATAGTTGAAAACATTTCATTACACGTTATGTTAACATAGTGGATAAAAAAAATCGAGGCAGGGGTGCGGACTAAAAATTTTACACTATTATGCTCTAGAAGGAGTTACTAAAGTATATTCAAAAAATCAAATGAATCAAGTATTAAAGTTATATGAGCACATCAAAAAACACAAATTCATCAATGAATATATAACGGATAAAATCCGACCATGACAAATTTGTGCTTTTTAAATAATTAATTATCAAGTGATTTGGGTTTTAATATTTATAAACGTATTTACACAAAACCCACCTGTACCAATATAATTCATATGTGAAGCAACTAAAATATATTAAATCTCATTTAGCAAGTTCAACTCATCTAATTGTTTTACCAGTTTTCTTTTCTATATACTGTGCTGCTGCATAATAAACCTCTGGGAACTGCAATACATCTTTACTCTTAAGCTTCTGCTGTAAAGTTTCATCTATCAAACCTTGTTTGCATGCCTCTTGATAATAATTGCTGTTTAAGTCCCCATGTCCATTTAAGTCTAATAAAATCTTAGCAAATAGCTCCTTAGTTAATGGCTCGCTGGTTATATACTGTCTTACTTTAACATCAAAATCATAATTATATACGCTTTCTGAAACTCTAGGTACTCCATTTAGAATAATATATGCAAGGTCCTCGCTCTTTGTATCTTTTTCAAGCCTAAAATCATTTGTTATTCCGGCACTTAATAGTCCTAAATTATTAAGCTTCTCGATATACGGAAAACTCCAGTTATCTGTCAAGCTAGTAAATTCCTCTTTTACATCTGACATATAAACGCCAAGTTTTCTCAAGGTTCTCTCTATTTCTAATTGGACATCCATGTTCTGTTCTTCGCCAATTTGAGAAATCCCCATATTTTTTGATATACTATACGCAGCAACAACTCCTGCTGAGAATCCCATGCCAGAAAGACTTGAATTTGAATTTACTGCCATCTGAACTAATGGTGAATAGGATGCCTTATCTCCTGTCATCAACACATTATTCAAGCCTACAGGAATAAGTGAGCGCAGGGGAATATAAAAGGTTTTTGGATTGCAAAGTATATATCCATTACCATCCTCTAATGTCAATGTAACAGGCCTAGATGCTGCACTGATTCTATCGCTGAATCGTTTACCAATTAATACATCTGTTAGAGTAAGAGAATAAATACCCTTAAAATGATATGCTGACGGCTTATAAAATTCATTAGCAATCTTCATATCACTAGAATTTTTAAATTCTTCAAAATTTAGTTTTAAAAACTCATATAGATTAGTGCATTCCTTAGAAGCTTTTAAGTATGCCTCCTCAAGTTCCTTAGCATCTGATAAATTAACATTTTTTACAGTAACACTTTGAACAATAACCCTTGAGTCTCCCTGATCCGATATATTTAATCCAGCTATTGAAATATTTTTATCGCTAGTTTTATAGCTTTCAAGAATTCTATTAATATATACTCCCTGCTTATTTATCGTTTCCTCAAGTGCTGCATAGTCAACTCCTGACACTATAAAACTCAAGGTTACTGGGGGATATAAGCTTTCTTTTCCAATATCACCGTAACCAGTACTATATGGCACATTACATTTCTTTAACAATTCGCCGTCTGTTGTAGCATCAATAAATCTCTCTGCTTTAATTGTTTTATATTCCTGACCCACTTTGAAATCAGCACTTAGTACATTGCCATTTTCATAAACCGCATTTGTCAATTTTGCTTCATATAATACTGTAATATTTTTTTCATCAGAAACCATCTTTTTTATAGCTTCAATAAATTTTTCAATATTATAGCCTTCTTCTGCATTATGTCTTATTTCTTTAAATATATCTGCACTAACATTAATGCCATTAGGAGTAATATCATTTGCCCAGTTCACATTATAGTTTTTTCTAATTTCATCTCCTAAACCCTTTTCTGGGCAAATCAATACTGTTTTAGCTCCCACTCTTGCTGCACCAATGGCAGCACTAATTCCATCTAGTCCATCACCAATTACAGCAATATTATAATTGTTATCACCTATAACATTGCCTAAATTGTCAAAAGTGTCATAATTAACGTTAAAATATGCATCTTTATTGACCATTGGTTTTATAGCAAAAATGAATATTGCAATAGCAATAACCATAACTATGGAAAGCCTTATAAGCAAATCTATTCTTTTTTTACGCTTACTTTTAGGAAGTGATTGTTTATTCATTATATTTTTCCTTTATCTTAGTATTAAAATTGCAAAATTATAGAAAAAAGAAGCTCAAATATACTATCGTCATTTAGCTTCTTTTTCTTAATATTTCTTTAGAAAGCAACTGTTTTACACAATTTATAATTGAAATGCTTATCTTATTGTATAAGTTCCTTTTATCATAATATCAGCATCAGCTTTGGCAGTTATTCCTCTTCCATCAGCCTTAGGAATCAAAAGAAGCTGATTATCAGGTATAATTGCACCATTTGGTATATCAGTTCCAGAAATTAAATTTGAAATTCCTCCTGTAGCTGTGGCAGAAACATAAGCAGTAACTTTATTTTTGTTTCTGACAATAATCTCTGTACTTGCATCTCCTATTAATGTTTTGCCAGCAGGAAGTTTAATAATCTTGAAAACCATACTTTCCTTCAATTTTGTCAATTCATTTTGTGTTTCTGCCAACTTCTTTTCAAGTTCAGAATTTGTATTAATAGCATTAATTTGTTTTTTTAATTCGTCCTTTGATGTTTGAATTAAGCTTTTTATCTCAATTTCCATTTTATCTATGTAAGTACTATCATAAATTGTGGTGTCACTGCCTGTTTCTGCCTTAACAACTGGTGCAAACTGTACTAACGATATTGCACAAAATAAAACTGCTGCTACCATAATTGGATTTTTCTGTATCTTTTTCATTAGTGTCTTCATAACTCCTCCTACAAAAAAATTTATTCATATAGCCCAAAGCTAATTTCTAACGCATTGTTAACCTTCTCCATTAGTTCTTCATCCAAATGTCCAATTTTCTCTCTAAGACGGCGTTTATCAATAGTCCGAATCTGTTCTAACAAAATAACAGAATCCTTGGCAAGACCATACTCCAAAGCACCAATTTCTATATGAGTGGGTAATTTTGCTTTATTAATTTGAGAAGTAATTGCAGCAGCAATTACAGTAGGGCTATATTTATTCCCTACATCATTTTGGACAACTAAAACAGGTCTTACACCGCCCTGTTCTGAGCCAATCACTGGACTCAGATCTGCATAATAAATATCTCCTCTTTTTATTACCACGTTTCCTCCATCTTCTGAAGCCTCTCCTCATATTTGCGTTGCTGTTCCTCATCAGCTTCAAAACATAACTCGGCAAGCTCAAGATTTATTTCAGCCATTTCTTCATAGCCTATTTTCATTTTATTCCGCAATTCAAGCTTGTGTTTTTCCTTAATATAAAGAGTCATAGCTTCTCTAACAAGCATACTTCTATTAGTTTTCTCATTAGATACCATAATATCCAACTCTTCAAGCAAATTGTCTGGAATACTAATTATAATCTTTTTATACTGAGACAATTTTGTAACCCCCACTCTAAAAAAACCCTTTTATATATACTATATTCATCATATCCCCATAGATAAATATACGTAGATGTATATAAATATTATAATACCTCACTAAATATGAGGTCAAATTAAGTTTATGTTACTCAGTCCCTGTAATTCGCCTATATCAAATAGTTCAGAATTTTCGATATTTTACCATTATGAATAAATGCTCTTGGTATTCTCTTTCCTACAACAGAAACAAATTCATAATTAATCATTCCAATTGAACCAGCTACATCTTCAACAGTTATCACATTGTCACCTTGAGCACCTATTAGTACGACCTCATCACCAACTTCGACATTGCCTTCTATATCAGTAACATCAATCATGCACTGATCCATGCATATTCTTCCTACTACAGGTGCAAATTGTTCTCTAATTAGAACCTTACCTTTGTTGCTTAACATTCTAGTATATCCATCAGCATATCCAATTGGAATGGTAGCAATTTTAGAGGTTCTTTGTGTAGTAAATATTCTTCCATAGCTTATAGAAGTATTTTTTTCAACTTCCTTAACTAATATTACATTTGCTTTGAGAGTCATTGCAGGCTTTAAGTGTATTTTTGACTTATCTACTTCTTCAGAAGGGTACATACCATAAAGTATAATACCTGGACGGACCATATCCAAATGCATTTCAGGATATTCAATAATTCCTGCACTATTTGCACAATGCTTTACTGGGATATGTATTCCGATTCTCTGAAGTTCACTGCAAATACTCATAAATCGTTCAAACTGCATCAATGTAAACTCTCTGTTTTTCTCGTCAGCAGTAGCAAAATGTGTAAAAAGACCTTCAATAATTATATTAGGCATTTGGCTTATCTCAACTACATTCTTAACAGCACTATAGCCTGGTAAAAATCCCATCCTTGACATGCCTGTATCAATTTTTATATGAATTTTAACCTTCTTACCCTGCCTTACTGCTTCACTTGAAAGAGCCTGCGCTAGTTCACGACTATAAACAGTCTGTGTTACATCATTTTCAATAATTTCATTTGCCCTAATTGGGTCTGTATAACCCAAAATAAGTATTGGTGCCTCTATTCCATTTCTACGAAGCTGTATTGCCTCATCTAACATTGAAACAGCCAGCCTTTGAGCACCATTTGCTAAAAGTGTCCTTGTCACCTCCATTACTCCATGCCCATATGCGTCTGCCTTGACAACCCCCATTATCTCAGCATTTTTGTGTGTTATTCTTCTAATCTCACGTATATTATGAGCAATATTATCTAAGTTAATCTCAGCCCATGCTCTGTTTAGTTTATATTCCATTACTTATTTTCCCCCAAAATTTTATCTCTATGTTACTTTCGGAAGTACAACCCCATATTTAATAATAATCACATTTACAATCTACATTTTTAACTAAATTTGCAATATTCTGAGATTACTGAATAATTATATATAAATTATACATCTTTAGTATATCCATATTATAATTATTGAAAACATAATTATTATAAAATATAGTATCATTATTTTTATAATTTAAACTTTTTTAATCTAATTCGTCTATCTTGAGTCAATTACTATCAGCTAAATATCCTATGATATTGGACGATAGTTTAGGTTTAAGTCTAAAGCCTCCTAATGTACAACCCCAAAACAAACCGACTGAAAAGTTAAGTTATGTTAAATATTACCAATTGCTTGTTGTAGTAAACTTACATATTCATATGACATTATCTTCTTCTCATCTGATAATGCTACCACAACTTATCTGCAAGGCTATAAGAAACATATTCAAATGCTAAGCCTGCGTTTTATTCCTGTCGGTTACATTAATAATAGCATAAGGAATATTCTCTACTATATCCAGAGCATTTAGTCCGTATAAGCCTTTTTGTTGAGCCCCAATATCTCCAGCCAAACCATGAATATACGTTCCAGCAATTGCTGCTTCAAATGGACTGACACCCTGACCAATTAACGAAGCTATAATACCTGATAATGCATCTCCGCTGCCAGCAGTTGCCATCCCCGAATTTCCTGTTGGATTAATAAATACCTCTTCATTTTTATCTGCAATTATTGTTCTAGCACCTTTGAGTACTACTGTAACTCCCCAAAGACCAGCATATTTTTTTGCCACTTCTATTCTGTTTTCTTGAATGTATTTGATTTCAAGTCCTGTGAGCCTTGACATTTCTCCAGGATGAGGTGTTATAACTACATCCTTTTGAAATTTATTAAAAATACTCGTATCTTCAGCAATTACATTAAGCGCATCGGCATCTAATACCAACGGGATTTTTGCATTTTCTGCAATACTTCTTACTATATTATATATACTTTTGTGAGTTGAAATGCCTGGTCCAATAGCAGTTGCATTACATTTTTTTAACATATCAAGTATAACATCCACAGCCTCTTCTTCCATTATACCATTGCTGTCTTTTAACCCTATTGCAACAGCCTCTGGCACAACACTTTGATATATATTTAAAAGGCTAGAAGGAGCCGCTATATAAACCAAACCAGTTCCTGTCCGAAGGCTGGCTTTTGCTGCTATACAGCCTGAGCCTGCCATACCTAATGAACCAGTAACAATTAGAACCTTTCCGCAATTACCCTTGTTAAATTCTTCTTTTCTAATAGGAATAACAGAATTTATAAAATCTATATCTGTAAGATTAGTATTTATGTCTATGCTTTGAATAGACTTACTTGGCATACCAATGCTTTCTATTTCTAGCTGTCCTGAATTGTGTTTCCCAGGATAAATAAGCTGTCCTATTTTAGGAAGTTCAAATGTAACGGTTTTATTAGCCATAATACAGGTATTTGCTATTTTACCTGTAGCAGCCTCGATACCTGAAGCTATATCAATTGACATTATATAGCTAGCATTATGGTTTATAATTTCTATAACTTTTGCGATATGACCATTAATTTGACCCCTAAACCCTGTTCCAAATATACCATCTAAAACAATATCAAAATTTTTTATATCAATAATAAATTCATCCAATTCTGAACTATCATTTAGAAACGCTATATCACCATCAAGTTTTTGCAATATATCAAAATTAATCCTTGCATCTCCAACTATATATTTATTATCAAATAAGCAGTAGGTCTTTACTTTTTTGCCAGATATAATTAAGTGTCTTGCTACAGCAAAAGCATCCCCTGCATTATTTCCCTTTCCAGCAACTATCAAAATCTTTGGAATTTCCAGATGGTTTTGCTCAACATACAATTCAATATGCTTAACAATTTTTAAAGCTGCATTTTCCATTAATACAATTCCCGGAATACCCATTTGCTCAATAGAATACTTGTCAATTGCGCCCATCTCAATTCCTGTTACTGCTTTCATACTTACCTCCATACCTACTTTAGATATAATAATTTGGTTAAGAATTCATAGAGAATCTCAGATTGTCTAAATTAATCCTTCATATTATAAATACTACCCCTATAAAAAAACACTTGTGGTTAATGGTACTGCAAAAATACCACCTTGTTAGCACAAACTTTATTTTTGAACTGCTAATCTCCCATGCCCACTTTAAGCATAAACATTTAGTTAAATTTTGCGTAGAACCTCTGAACTCTACTTATTATTAAAATATATTTCATCTAATTTTTGCAACTCGTCTTTACCCAATAAATCATGGAAATAAGAGTATGTATCGGTGTCATCTTGAGCTAATAGCCCTCTTTCATCAATTAGCTTCTTTAAATGCTCTCTTGTCGCAGCAATTTCTTTATCTAAAGCCGCAACCTTTTGTTGATTCTCTCTTATGGAAAAATATACTACTTTTATAGTTTGCTCTAAAAGTTCTAAATTTGCCTGTCTTATTTCTTTAGGCAATTCAAAGTGTCGCTCCTCTATTTCCTTAGTTCTCTTATTAATTGATATAATTAATTTCTCATATTCCTGCATTTTTAATCTTGCTTCTTCATTATTTTTATCAAAAGCCTCTGTTGTAAGCTTTATAATTCCATCCATATACTCTTTCTTTTTGATAGCAATTTCTTTAGCCTCCGCTGTTAATTTGGATTGTTCCTTTAACAGCTCCTTTATTTTGTTCTCACAGTCAATTATTTTTGGTGGCTTAACAATATTTTTAAATAAGCCATTCCATCTTTCGTCTAAAATAAGGATAGATATATCATTCTTAAACAAAACTTTAATATCTAGTTCTTGTACATTTTTTCTTCTTTTAAATATATTCCTCATATATCCTCCATCTTATAATTATATCAGACTAAATTTTTAACTCCGCATTTATAACGTCTAGATTCAATTTCTAATTGCAGAAAAATTATATTTCATATAAAGCTTAATTATAGTAAAGCTTAATTGACCTGAAAAGACGATAAAAATCTTCACGAAGGCTTGAAACAAAATTGACTTTAGTCATTCAATTTATTTATCGGTACAAAAGCTAATGTTTAATAACACTTTTTCGCGATTGCCTTGTAATGAACCTACTCCAAATGTATAATTAGTTATTGGACAAGAAGGAGGTACTATATAATGAAAAAGCTACTGCTGTATGCTCACGCAGGGAGTAGAAATCATGGTTGTGAGGCAATTGTAAGATCAACACTAAAAATATTAAACCTTAATAATATTAACATATCTCTGGCTACTTTTAGAAGTCAGGAAGATATTGATTTCCTATCTCCTGATTTTAAATTAAATATAATAGAATACAAAAGGTATGAAGGATTACATCCCCTTCGTTTAATTGATGCTGCTTTAAGGAAATTACGAATAAATCAGAACCTGCTTTTTTCTTTCTCTCAAAAAGATATTGTCTCTGCTATGGACAAAAACACCTTAAGTCTTTCTATTGGAGGTGATAATTACTGCTACGGCATACCCAGATGGATATACTACACTAACAGAATTGCTGCTCAAAAAGGAAGCAAAACAGTTTTCTGGGGCTGCTCAGTTGACCCTGAGGTCATTAATAAAGAAATGTTGGAAGATTTGAAAAGGTATAGCCTTATTATTGCTAGAGAGAGTATTACCTATCGCGCATTTGTTGAAAAAGGACTAACTAATGTAGTTCTTTTGCCTGACCCAGCTTTTACACTGGATACAAAGCTTGCTAAGCTTCCAAATGGCTTTGTTGCAGGAAATACTATTGGCATTAATGTAAGCCCATTAATTATGAAAAACGAGCGCAGCGAAGGTATTGTTTTTAAAAGTTATTCAACACTGATACAGCACATTATAAATACAACCGATAGTCAAATCGCCTTAATTCCTCACGTTCTATGGGATCATGACAATGATATGGTTCCCCTTCGTAAGCTGTACGATATGTTCAAAGACACTGGCAGGGTTATATTAATTGGTGGCACATATAATTGCATGGAACTAAAAGGTTTTATATCTCAATGCAAATTATTTATTGGGGCTCGTACTCATGCTACAATTGCAGCCTATTCCACATTTGTGCCAACATTAGTAATAGGCTATTCTGTCAAGGCGAGAGGAATCGCAAAGGATATATTCGGCAGTGAGGATAAATACATTTTACCTGTTCAGAAATTAGAGCAAGAGGATCAGTTAATAAATGCATATAACTCTTTAGCAGCTGAAGAAGATGAAATCAGAAAACACCTTGAAGGCTTTATGCCAGAGTACATCAGCAATGCATATAAGGCTGGAGATTATGTAAAAAAGCTTGGCTTAAATTAAGTAAATTTTATAATCTTTCTGTTATAATTACGCCTAATATTGCATAACACGTTCTTCTGAAAATTTGACATCAGTATAGTGCAATGTTAAACTTAAAACCAAAAACGGGAATGTCAGCTAAAAGTAATCAACTTAATTTACATTAAGCATAGGAGGAAGTCAAATGAACAGTCCACCATTAATTTCCGTAATAATACCAATGTATAATACTAGTCAATATATCAAGCAAACAGTGGAAAGTGTACTGGCTCAAACCTATGGCAATTTTGAAGTTATCATAATGGATGACGGCAGTACAGATAACGGAGCTGAAATTGTAAAAGGCTTAGTTGAAAAAGATGCCAGAATCAAGTACTTTTTTCAATCCAATCAAGGTGTTTCTGCTGCTAGAAACAATGCTATTGAGCAATCTCAAGGTGAATTTGTAGCATTTTTAGATAGTGATGACTTATGGTTGCCAACTAAGCTTGAAAAGCAAATAAACAGACTGACCAGTACCGGCATGGATGCCTGTTATTGCGGTTATCAGTACTTTTGCGAAGCTTCAAAGGGTGAAGTCTTTCCCAAACGCTACTCAGAAGGCAAAATATTGATAGATGTAATAAAAGAAAAGGTTTCTGTATGGACAAGCACTGTTGTTGTAAAGAAGTCAGTTATTATAAATAATTCTATTACCTTCAGGCCAGGCTTAAATTGGGCTGAGGATATGGATTTTTTCTATAGGCTGCTATTTAAATGTGAGTTTTGTTTTGTTAAAGAAACACTAGCTCTTTACAGGCAAAGACCCAATTCGCTATCAACCGCACCAGACAGACTGCCTGAGATACAATTGTGGAGGGAATTTGGTCAATGGATACAAACTGCCCAATCCTCTATACCTTATAATAAGCAGGACATTGAAAATGCTATAATCCATTATAAGATTCCTAGTGTTGCAATATATTGTCTTTATCAAAGGCTTTGTAATGGTATAAAGCCAGACGAGGATTTTTTCGAAAAATCACCACTGAAATTGATTGATGATTATAAATTAAGCTTTTCAGAAACTGGTTTAAAGCTTTATATCAAAAAGCTATTGTTGCGTTATAAGTATGGGTATAAGTGATTTATACTACGTTTTGTGTAATTCAATAAAAATTTATATTTTGTTATATTTAGCCAGGAAATATCGAGAAATATTCTTTTCTTTAATAGTTATTCTGGCGAGTAAGAGTTTTATAAATGCAGTAATTGACCATATTATAAATTGGACAAGAAAAGACATTGAAATAATGACATGGTAGACATATATTAATATATGGAAATTATTAAAAAGCCTAGAATTAATGAGGTTTTTATTACTTATCGTTTAGTTTTAGAATTAAAAAAAAGATTGAGGAGAGTATTTTAGTATGAAGATAGTAAATGAAAAAGGCAAGTTATTTGGATTAATTAATATTATTGATTTTAGCATTATTGTTCTAGTATTGTTAGTTGGTGTAGTAGTCTTTTTTAAGACAATTGGTACAGACGTTAGTCCTATTGCAACTGGAGAAAATCAGCAAAATATAACTGTTACTTATAGATGTACAGTAAGAAATACTGATCAAATAAAAGCTCTAAAAGAGGGTGACCAGCTTATTTCACTTTTAAATCCTGCAGACGCATATATCAAGTCCATATCCTATACAGACCTACAAGTACCAATAAGTACAGCTGATGGAAAAGCAGTATATGCTCCTGACCCAATCAGAAAAGAGCTCACAGTTAAATTTACAATGAAAACTAAACCTGGTAACGGAAAAATTACATTAGATAGTCAGGATGTTGCAGTAGGTAAAGTATTTACATTAAAAACTCGTACCTTTGAAACACAGGGAACTATAGAAGCCATCGAGTTTAATTAGGAGGAATCTTTAAGTGTGGAAATATATATCTAATAGCCTGCTTTATAGCCTTCTGATATATATTTATAAGTTATTCTCTAATGCTTTTCGTAATAGCTTAATAAATAAAATATTGCTAAAAATATCAGAATGGAACCAAAGCAGTCTAACTTATAAAATTGTACAGGATTACACTGCACGTACTCCAAAATATGTATACTCATTAACATATAGGTTCTTGGCGTTTTGCGGAAATAAGCTGGATTATATTGCAGAAAATATTAATTCTGCATACTCACGCGCATACAAAAATAGCCTTCTTTATAAATTAATTAAAGGCACATTGAATTTAGGCGAAAAGTGTTTTGGTAAGTGGTATAGAGTTGCTTTCTTTATTATTATTGCCATTATTCTTTGTTTAGCTGGCTGCTTCTTGCCTAAAATTGCTGTAGTAGGAATTATAGGTGTTTTAGCCACAATATTTATATTGCGTGATTTTGAAAGAGCAGCTTACCTAGTAGGTTTATATCCTATATTATACTTTATAGCTGTTGAAACTAATATAGGTTCACTAGCATCTACTTGGGATGAACTTCTAATTATTTTCTGTATCGGAGTATGGTTTTATAGATGGATAGTGGACAGAAGAGATTTCTCCTTTAATTGGTCACCTGTTGATTTTCCATTATTTCAATTCTTCTTTGTGGCAATAGTTCTGTTTGTTGTAGCGTCCTTTGATTCACTTGGTTTTGATGGATTAAGGTCAAATATAGAGTACTTAATGTTCTTCTTTATTGTTGTTAAGCTGCTTAGAAGTGAAAATGGTGCTAAAAACTTAGTAAAGATAATGATTTTTACAGGTATTTTTATGTCTGTAATTGGTATATATCAGTATATTGCTAAAGTTGAGACTCCTGCATATTGGACTGACAAGGTGGAGGCTACTTCTGGCCCTAGAGTTTTCTCAATTGTAGGAAGTCCAAATGTTCTTGGCTGCTTATTAGCTATGCTAATACCTCTGGCGATATCACTGGTTTTTTCAGAAAAACATATTTTGAAAAAACTTTTATACACCTTCGCTACTGGTTTGATGGGAGTTTGCTTAATTCTTACTGGTTCACGTTCTTCCTGGATAGCACTTGGGCTTGCACTGATTATTTATGCAATTCTAAGTAAAAAATACAAGTTAATTATTGGGTTAGTAGTTGTAGCAGCTCTCGCTTATAGCTTTGTTCCAACAGTTCAGAGCAGGATTAGTTACTTGCTACATCCGGAATATATTGCAAGCAGCTTCAGAGGCGGAAGATTCTCAAAATGGCCAAAAGCCTTGGAAATGTTCTATAACAATCCTATATTTGGAACAGGCTTTGGAAAATTTGGTGGTGCCGTAGCAACAAATAATAAGGTTAAAGGCGCCTTCTATGTTGATAATTATTATCTTAAGGCAGCTGTAGAAATGGGCATATTTGGTTTCATTTCATTTTTAATAGCTTTATATAATGGGGTGGTTTGGCCTCTAAGAGCAATTAGAAAAGTTGAAGATAATGTTTCTAAAGGAATTGTTCAAAGTGGATTCGGAGCTATGGTAGGTATTCTATTTACTAATATAGTACTTAATAACTTTGATGCACCTTCTGTAACCACATACTTCTGGACAATATCAGCAATTTGCGTTTATCTAGGATTTATTAGGAAAGGTCCTACTAATGTACTTACAAAAATTATTGCTAAAAATGAGAGTATTTAATTTAGTACTTATTTAATTTTATAACCTCAAATAAGCTTTTAGCCTTCTTATTATTTTAATTGCAGTTAGCAAGCCTGCAAATAATTTAATAAGGAGGCTTTTTATTGAGGCTTTTTATTAGGGCTTTTTATTAGGGCTTTTTATTGGGCTTTTTATTGAGGTATTTTATTGAGGTATTTTATTAAGGCTTTTTATTTTCTACTCAGATATAAGCTGTTAGAAACACATTTAGAACGTGTGATATTGGTACACAAAAAACTCCTTAGATAATACCATTCTCAGTACTATCTAAGGAGTTTTTAATTCAATGTTATTTGTTTTCTACCCCATGATCTTTTTTCAAAGTTTCTAAGTCTGCTAAAAACTCTTTTGATACCTTATCAGCCTCATTTAACTTATCAGTTCCAGTTTTAGCTAACTCTCCGTCGCTCTTCTCAGCTGCATCAAGAAGTATGTCAAAAGCTTCTCCTTGTACTGTCGCTGCAGCAATATATTTATCGTGTACTTTTTTCACTTCTTCTGTTGCTGGAACAGTTGCTTTTGCTTTTGCAACCAGTTCTGCAGATGCAGGAATTATCACATCTTTTAATTTAGCTGCAAATGCTGCATCGTCTGCATTACTGTCAGACCTAATCGCATCGTACTCGGTGGTTACTTTTGTTTCCAATGATGCAATTTCTGGTAGCTGATTATTAATGTAATTAATCAAATCATCTTGCACTGGATCAGATCCGCAACCTACTAATGCTGTTACACAAATAAGTAGTGCTGAAATGATTGCTATAATGTTTCTCATTTTTTTCACTTTTATGCTTCCTCCAAATGTCGTTTTTTACATACCCATTACTATTTTTCGCTAAGCATGCTTTATAATTATAGCATAAAAAGTCAATTTAGATTACTTGCTGCATGAAATAATATTTTTTTGTTATAAAATGTAATTATACGACTTTTGAAACTTTAATTGTTTTATAATCAAAACTACTATAGCTAGGGGCATAAACTTAATAGAAAGTAATAATTTCCACGACATCATCTTGTATTCAGACAAATTGGAAGAATACTGTTTTGAGGAACTTCAAACTTAAGCTATAAAAACACCTTGCACTAAACAAAGATATTTTCTCCACTAATTAGTCATAATTAATTAGTATCACTTCAATGTATAATCTTACCTTAGCACAATAACAACTGTATCAATCCACACATTTCAGCACTTTTTTCGCTAAATTTAGTAATCTCGTTTTTTTTAGTATTGCAATTACTACTGATTTTGTTTTCCTTTTAACTAACACAGTCATACTCTCAGAGCAATATTTATCCACTAATTTGTCAAAGGAAAGGTTATCTAAATCTCTGAAAAAACCTTCTCTGTTTGGATTTAAAATAGCAGATCTAAATGCAGCAGGATTATAGGAAACTGCTTTGTTTAAATCAACCTCTTCAAACAAAATGCTATCTTGAAGGCTGTCAAACATAGTTCTTCCTCTTTCGCTATTTATCAGAATAAGTGAAGTACCTTTATCATCATCCATCTTTGGCAACACCTTATTTATACCCCAAAAATCAGCAAGTGTGATATCACTCTTTCTGTGCAATGTCTTAAAGCTACACTTATGGCATGAGGGTCGCAGGCATGTATCCTTTAAAAATGCCTTCATATATAAATCCTTATCCAGGGTTTGAATATACTCATTTCCATTGTCAAATTCTAAAGCCATAGAGAATTTATTCCATCCCTTATTTTTGTGTCTAAAATTTGCTCCCTCTGCCTTAGCACCTTCGCGTTTTTCCTGATATGAAAGGTATTTTTCCCAAACCTTAGGCGATGGTACTCCGTGACAAATAATATCTATACAAAACAAATTGTCATAGTCCTTCTGTAAATAAGCTTTTAAACCTTCTATCTGGCAAGGTGTTCCTGAAAATAATACCTTTCGGCTCTGCTTAAGAAAATGTTCGGCTGTTTTATAAGTTTCTCCAATCTTACTCTGAACATATTTTGAACCACGGAAAGCTTTCAGTTGTTCCTTAGTTTCCACATAGCTGTGCAGTACAGTTAAATCTTTATTTAGGCTAACGCCAAACACAACACCGCCATCATTAATTATCTGCTCTGTAATCAGTGTAAATATACCGCCTGATGAGCTCTCTAATCGAATCTGTTCATTTTTATTG
The DNA here is from genome assembly GCF_005473905.2 of Ruminiclostridium herbifermentans. Lineage (NCBI taxonomy): Bacteria > Bacillati > Bacillota > Clostridia > Eubacteriales > Oscillospiraceae > Ruminiclostridium > Ruminiclostridium herbifermentans. Next base: position 683,956 of record NZ_CP061336.1, on the reverse strand, counting down.
TTACAGGCATAAGCTCGTGGTTCATTATCTACTTTTATATTAGCAAGCACTGGACATATCTTTTCACAAAGTCCGCAATCAACACATCTATCTAAGTCTACTTTAGGATATAAAAAACCTTCTTTATCAGCCTCCATAATAATGCATTGCTTAGGACAGATATTTGAACAGGCATGACAGCCAGTGCAGTTCTGTTTTTCTGTAATTTTAATCATTAAATCTCCTCTTCTATAGTTCACACAATTTTAATTCCAAGAATTGAAGCTAAGCAACTAGCTTGATAACTATTTACCTTCATTCCCTTCAAGCTTTGTAAATCTATGTTGATACCTTCTATATTACAATTACTAAAGTCTACATCATTCAGATTCGTTTTGATAAAGTCGCAACTATTGAAATTGACTTCTTCAACCTCTATATTTTTAGTGTTATTTTCCATTAATCTACCCTCACTAAAATCAGAATTCTTCACTTTAATATTGCGAATTTTGCTGCCATTTATATTTATATATCTTCCATTAATCTTTTCAAATAATATACTTTCCAAAAAACATTCACTAAAAACAGTTCCCATTAATTTGCAATTAATGAATTCGCATCTTTTCAATGATATCTTATTGAAGATAAAGTTTGACAAATCACATCTCTCAAAAATGCAATCCCAAATTATCAATTTTTCTGGTTTTATTAGCTTGAAGTCAATTTCAATAAAGTGACAACACTCAAATTCTGCATCCTCAATTTTAATGTCCTTTTCAAGTTTTCCAACAAACTTTTTATTTGTAAATTGATTAGTCAAAGCACATTCTTCAAAAGTTGCTTCTTTTAGTACTTTAATTTTAGGTCTATCTAATTTCATAAATATGCCCATGCCAACATTTCTAAAATAATATTAAGGAAATGGATTAGCCTCGGTATCTCCTTTTCTATATTTTAATTACCCTTATCACCATACTTACATTTAAATTATATCTTACTGTCTTCGGTAAGAAAACTCGACCCAAATAAAATCAATATTGGTATAACAGGCATATGATATCTTGCCTGTACTTCAAGGAATGTATAGGATACTAGTATCCCGCCAAATATCATCAATAAAACAAGTGCATCATACCGTTTTTCTCTAAGGGTATAGAAGCATGCACATAAAGCCATTAAGATGACCAAAGTATAGAAGAACTGAGCCATACCATAAAAAGCTCTTGGATGAGATTTTATTATTCTTTCAGCTTGGGAGTTTTGTGCCGCAACCATACTCCAATAGTACCCGTAATTTTCATTTCCCCAAAGAATCTGATATTTTTTCTTTGCTAAGTTCCATAGATGCTTGGGGTCGCCCTTCAATCTCTCTATGGCTATTTGTTTTGCCTCTTTATGAACCTTTTCAAAATCATAATTATTCTTTTCAATTATTCCAAAGTCTTCTGTATTAAAGGTTCCATTGGATTTGATATTAGTTCCTATCATCAAGTTAAATCCACCGTTTGATTTTGTTATATCAACTCCTGTGGCATTTTGAATAGGTATATTTACTAAATTAATCAATCCAAAATAACAGATAACTACCAACACAATAGATTTAAGCTTCAAGCCTGCATTATCAATTGAATTTGCCCGGTATTTATTATATAGTAATACAAACACTGCAAATACAGGCAGCAAAAGCATTGCCATAGGTCTTACCAACTGTGCGCAGGCTGTAAGCACACCAATTCCAATTAAAATCAAATTACCATTTATCATTTCATAATTTTTATAGGTATACTTCTTTATAAATTTTAAAATCAGCAGTACTGAAGCAATAAACAATATTAAGAATAAATGCTCAGATGCAATTACAGAGGTATACATTATTTGAGCCGGCCAAAGTGCAGTCATTAGAGCTGCTACTCTTCCTGCCTTTTCTCCGTAAAGCATTTTTCCACCTGTATAAATTAGTATTACAAGAATTACAGAGGCAGCTACATTAAACAATTTAGCAACCATCAAGCCTGTCCCAAAAATATAATATAGTCCTGCCAATACCATACCAAAGCCTATTTTAAAAGGAAATACAGCATAGAAATCAACAAAGCCTTTGAAATCGCCTTGGCTTGCATTTATTCCGTAGTTATGTAAATGCAGAAAATCTGAAAATGGCTGAGTTTGAACAAAATACACCCATATAAATCTTGGAACTAATGCAATAATTATCAGCAATGTAATAAAAACCTTAGTGTTTATCTTGGTAACTATATTTACTTTATACAATATAAATATAGCTGCTATAGATAAAATCACATATATATACCCCATATAAAAAGGCATTTTAACAACAGATGGGCCTAAATTTCGAATAACACATATGCTAATTAGTATAAGCAGCGCAATAGCACCCCAAACTATTGCATAAAAAATAAAATCTTTAAATTTTAACTTATTCAATTTAATAGTTCCTTTCGATTATAAAATATTCAAAACTTCCATAATATACACTGTCAAAAAGTTTGATTTTTGAGTTATCGCTAAAATGCAACTTAATTTTATTTCACTCTTCATAATTGAAAACTATAGGTGTGGAGACATACCAGTTCCTAAAAATATATTAACATATATATGATAATCATTGAATTTGATTTTTAAAATTACATATGATATTCTAAGAAAAAGTTTGCGCCAGACAATTGTTTATGTCTTTTTAATAAATATTTAAATCAATATATTCTAAAATATTTGTATATAAAGGTAGAATAAAATGTATAGAGAAAGTATTTATAAATGCTACGAACCAGCTGTAACACCTCAAAATGTAAATGATAACGAAAAATATTGGTTTGCCTTTTGTGAAAATAAAATGCTTATTAAGGTTGAAAACAACAACTACAGCATTCCTTATTTGAACAATTTACAGCAGATTAACATTTCACCTGTCAGAACCCAGTATCTAGGGCTTTATAAAGGCTGTCCGTGTTATTCTGCAGAAATTGCCTCAGAAGAATATATTCCTGTTGGGATGGAATTTATAGCATTGAGAGCGCTATTTGAATTAATAGACATGGACTTATTTCTTTTAGCGGGCAAAGCATATCAGATAGTACTTTGGGATCAATCTAATCAGTTTTGCGGCAGATGTGGCAGTCCTACAATAGAACCACCTGACGAAAGAGCAAAAAAATGCCCTAAATGCGGTTTGATTAAGTATCCTCAGATTTGTCCAGCTGTAATAACAGCAGTTTTTAAGGATAACAAGATACTTCTAGCACATGCCAAAGCTTTTAAAAACAACATACACGGACTTATCTCAGGCTTCTTAGAACCAGGCGAAACTCTTGAGGAGTGTGTTCAAAGAGAACTTATGGAAGAAGTGGGCATCAAGGTTAAAAACATAACATATTTCGGAAGCCAGCCCTGGCCGTATCCAAACTCTTTAATGGTAGGCTTCACTGCTGAGTATGAAAGCGGTGAAATTTCTGTGGACGGTACTGAAATCGAAAAAGCCGATTGGTTCAGCCCCGACAACCTTCCTGAACTGCCCTCACAAGTAAGTATAGCAAGGCAAATAATTGACTGGTATACTCAGAAAGGCTTATAAATTATTAATGAGACGGGTACGTTTAGGATTTTGTGTAAATATGGTTACCAATAATTTAGCATAAACCACTTGATAACCAATGAATTAAAAAACACAAATTTGTCAAGGTCGGATTTTATCCGTTATATATAACCTTGATGGATTTGTGTTTTTTGATACTATAAAAAAGTGGGTTATGTTAATCAAACACAAGAAATGAAACGTTCTCAATGAGACAGACTTTTAATTTCATTTGTCTGTCTCATTATTTCTTTATTATTTGTGCTTATTTAGTATCCTTGTCAGCTCTAGCCTTCAAAGCCTCTACTCTTTCTTTTAATGCTTTAACTGCTAAATCCTCTGATATATCGTCCTTTATAAACTGTACTTTGTTTCTTGCTTTTATTTTACCGTCTTTTAACAACATATCTCCCTGCTGTGGGTTAATAGTATCGCAAGGACTATCTTCATAGCTTTGCAAAAAGAAAATATGTCTTTCTCCTTCTTGATAATATTGTATACCCTCCATACTATATTCTCCATCCTTATATGCTCCTCCATACTGCTTAATCTTAATTATGTCGTCTGGAGAATACTTTCCTTTTATAACTTTACTTACCTTGACTTCCGAAACCGTATATATATGACTTATCGGTTCTTTTTCCCCAGTTATCGTATTTATAGTCTCCCCTGTTACCAATTCTTCCGGCTCATTAACTTTTATAACCTCGCCTATTACTACTGTATCTGCCATTTCATCTGCTTGATCGTAATTTTTAAAATACATATACGAAGCTGATGCACTACCAAACGTGGATGCATTTACGGATAAGTCACTAAATGAGATATTACTATTTAAAACTTCTACAGGCGTTCTATTTATAAAAAAAACTGTTAAAATAACCAATCCCAAAGATAGTGCACTAATTAAAAGCTTTTTATTTTTTAAATTTTCCATATTTTTCTCCTTTTTATTGGCTACCAATTGGGCCACAAGTAATTAACTGCATTTTTATCATATGTTTGTGGCGTTTCTTCTGCCAAACCTGAAGAACGCATTATAGTTCTCCCCGGATCTGTTTCATTGTCATTATGTCCAAGACCAAGTGCATGCCCAAGTTCATGACAAGCTGTTCTTTGTATTAGACTATTAGAAAGTGTCCGTGTATTTAATATTATTCTAAATCTAGATGTAAAATATGTTCTGGTTTGAGCGTTGGCCGTATTATAATCTATAGGTTCATGTAAACCAAACCAACTGGCAGATTCTGAACTCTGTATTATTTTATTAGGACTTGATGTGCTAGTGGATATACTCCGACTAGTTAGTCCGCAAGCATTCCATGAATTCACCGCACTTTGCGTATAGCTGAAATAAAATCCCGTTAAATATGTACTGGTATCTACATCAACTATAGCACAATTATACCCATATGGGTTTGAAACATATGTAACAGCAAATACATTTGACGTTACAGTTGTAATAACAAGGGCACAAATAACGGCAAATAAAACTAAATTTGTTTTTTTCATTTAAATATATTCTCCTTAACTCTTTATTAATGTACTTCTTACTTCTTAAAGACAATTACGGTTAAACCTCCACCTTACATATAAATTTACTTTTATATACCACTTAATTTTAGGCTGAAAATTCTACTATATTATTACCAATTTGTATATTCAAGAAATATACTGTAGAAGGTTTAGACAATAATAATTGGCTTCTCAAAATCATGTTTTAATGTAATGATTTTATATAATATTTGTATTAAACCATATATAAATCACCTCAAATATATTATTTATTATGTTAAACCTTACCATATTAGATTGTTTTTTTCAATAGTAAATTTTTATTCCTTATTTAACAGGTATTTTACATAAATTTAATCATATTTGTAATCATATATCACAATAGCAAATATAAGTTTTGATTCATAGTTAAGGAATTAATAGAAGTACAATTTGATTGTCTAGTTTTATTTATAACTTCCTTAGCCATTGAGTAATCCCTATAATATAAAAATCTATGGCTGTTAATAATATAAATCAAAAAGAGGTACTAAAGCATAGTCTAAACTTTTGCTTTTCATACCTCTCTATCAGTATTATATTTGATTTTTATATATTAAAAGTTCAATTTTAGGGAGTAACACTATCTGCTCAAATTATTATCTACAGGTAACTTCTCTCCTCCTTCCGCACATTTTAATAAGTAGATTTTTTGTCTAATTCTATATCACCTCACTTGCAATTCAATTACTTTTCAAAACTATAAATAATTGAATTTAGGCATAATGTATAGCATCTATTTTGTCTATCCGAGTTAATATAATTTAAATATGCTTGCCTCAAATTGTTCAGCTACTACTGAATCTCAATTCTGCTGCTCAGCTTTTTAGCTTCGCTCTTAGGTAAAATAATTGTCAAAATCCCATTTTCGTATTTTGCTGAGACATCTTCAGCTTTTACATTCTGAACACAAAAGCTTCTGCTAGTTGAGCCGTATCTTCTTTCCCTTCTAATATAGTTATTCTTCTCTTCCTTTGACTCTTCAGTCTTTTCTACCGAAATTGTAAGCCTGTCATTCTTTAAATCTAATTTAATATCTTCCTTATTTACACCAGGGATTTCTGCATCAATTACAAATTCATTTTCATTCTCCTTAATATCTGCTTTTATGGAACTTGCACTTACAATTCCCATAAACGGTTCATTAAAGAAATCATTAAACATATTGTCGATGTCAAACAAACCTGATCTTCCTTGAATATTGTTGTTTCTGAATGGTACTATTCCAAACATATAAAACACCTCCATAAAATTTTATTTATATAATATTTTGTTTTTGATTTTGACTTTCTTTGACCTTATGGCTATATTATAATCACTACTTGGTTAATTCTCAATTTTTGATTTTGACTTTCTTTGACCTCCGCAATAAATAGAAGGCATTTAATTTACATTATCCCTCATTTCCTTATTATTTCTTAAATTTTCTAACTTTTTTGTCGTTCAATCCAAAAAGCTGTAGAACTTCTCTCCAATTTATAACACCAACCAATGCCATTAGAAATACAGCTATTATAATATATGCAGCTATTGCAAAAAGTGTTTGGACCTGCGTATAAAGGTTCATGAAATTGAAAAAGCCATATATGTATTTACTAAAGAAGAATAAAACTACTGTCACTGCTAATGGGAAAACTACCCAATGTCTTAAATCCAATACCATTCCTGTATTTTTAACTATTGTAGCAAAATTTAAAATACATACAACTAAGGAGCTTATAATAATACCAATTATGTATACAGATAGCCCATATTTAGGAATTAGAAAATATACAAACGAAATTCTTATAATAGAACCAATTACCGAATTTAACAACAAAAGTCCCTGCTTACCTAAGCCATTCATTATACCCATCAAAATTTGCTGCAAATAAAGAAATACACAGGTAAATGAAAGCAAAAACAGTGTGCTGCCAACGTTCTGACCAGGATAAATCATATCTGCTATTTTATCTGGATAGCAGGCGAATAGTGCCATAAAAATAAAGCCAAGCACCATAGTTATCTGTATAGACTTTGAAATCCTATAGTTTACTCTATTGAAATTCTTTAAGGATATAGATTCTGAAATAGCTGGCACCAGCGTCGTAGCAAGCGATGTCGTAACAAGTTCCGGAAAAAGCACCAAAGGCATTGCCATACCCATAAGCTTACCATACTGCTCCATACATTGTATATAATCTAGTCCCCCTGCTAACAATCTTCTAGGTATCAATATTACCTCAACTGCCGCCATAACTGATATTATAAATCTGTTAATTGAAATTGGAGCTGCACAGCTAAAAATAGAAATAAATAATTTTCTTTTTCTTATTTTGCCCTTATCAGAATTACTATTTAGGAACGAATATTTTTTATATTTATAACAGAAAGCTAGCACAAGTAAATTTGACACTTCTCCTACTGCCATAGCCAAAGTTGCCAGCGCACATGCGTACTCAAGTCCAGCCTTTAGGAATTTTGATGCAACAGCCATCACTATCAATATTTTTATCAACTGCTCTACTATTTGTGAAATTGCCGTTGGTGAAACATCCTGTATCCCATAAAAATACCCTTTATATGCTGATGCTACTGCTATGAACGGGATGCAAGGAATCATTATCATTACAGAAAAATAAGTTCTACTGTCTTTTAATAATACATTGACAACAAAATCAATATTAATATACATAAAAACTGAAATAAAAGTACTGGCCATTAGCACAAATATTAATCCTACTTTAGAAATTCTTTTTATATTTATTTGATGCCCTTTTGCCATTTCTTCAGCAATTTTTTTTGATACAGCTATAGAAACTCCTGATGTCAAAGTTAAAATAATTAACGTATATATAGGTACTATTAGTTGATAAAGCCCCATTCCTTCTGCCCCAATTATATTTGACAGATAGATTCTATATACAAAGCCAATAACTCTTGATATAAATCCTGCAATCATTAGTATAATAGCACCTGTAATAAATGTTTTTTTTGCCATATCCACCTCTAAATGATGTTTTTTATAAACTAACGCGTTGTGCTAACATTTTATAGTCGTGCAGTTAAAATTAAAGTAATGTCTTACTGATACTCTCGTATCAGTATAAGCAATAAGTAATTAACCTTCAGACTCAGTTCAAAATTAATTAGCACAATAAATTAAATAACTGACAATATCTTAGGACCAACCTAAAACATAGTTGTTCAAGCTTAATATATTTTTAAATACAACAGCCTTAATTTGGGTTACAAATATTTATTCTCTATTATTATTATTGAAGTTTATAACCATTTATGTCTCTATATTTGAAAGGGTTTACCATAAATTACAGGTTGTGCTTTCATACATAGAGGCTTTATAATAGGCCTATCAGCAGCTTTGCGCAAAGCTCTCATAAATGATGGCATAGTAGCAAGACATGGCATTTATCACATGGGTATAAGACCTACATGACTATCAAAAATAACCCTATAATATTTATCTCGTTGATTAATCAGCTATAGGGAAACTAATGGAGGGCAAATGAACAAAAAACTTCTATCAACTACTTTAGCATTATCTATTTGTGCAATAGCAATAGCCCCAATTTATAAGCACTTGGATATTAACGCAAATACAATTAAAAATGTTAGTGCAACAAGTGAATTAAAGCAATTGGAATCAGAAAAGCTATTACTAAAGAAACAATTATTGAATGCTAAAGATAAAGTGATATCTACAGAAAATGATGTTAAAGCAGCAATTGCAGAAGATAAAACAAAAACTCAGACAAAAGCTAATGATAATAAGACTATCGAAAATAAGACAACAGACAATAAATCAAGTTTAAATACAAAAACATCTAATACAACTACTAAAACAACATTAAGTAAACCAAAATCCAAAACCAGCACAAATAAAACTGTCAGTTCGTCAACTAAAACGTCAAAATCAACAACTAGCAAATCAACTTCAAGTACTACATCGAGCAAAACTACTGCTACAACTAATAAAAGTACAACTACAAATAGAGGTACAACATCAACTGCAACTAGTTCTAAGGTAAGCGCTATAATTAGCACTGCGAAAAGCTTTATTGGTGTTCCTTATGTTTGGGGCGGAACTACAGCAAGCGGTTTTGACTGCTCAGGATATATTCAATATGTATTAAGTAAAAATGGCATTTCTGTTCCAAGAACTGCTGCTGAGCAGTATAAGGTTGGAACAAGTGTATCAAAAAGCAATCTTCGTGTGGGTGATTTAGTATTCTTTACCACTTATAAAGAAGGTCCGTCTCATTTAGGTTTTTATTTAGGTGACGGAAATTTCATACATGCTAGTTCTTCAAAAGGAGTTACAATATCAAGCTTGAACAGCAATTATTATTCTAGTCGTTACATTGGCGCAAAGAGAGTAATAAATTAAATTAATCATAAATACGAATTTTCTGCTATATAAAGGCTTTAGAAAAATTTTTCTAAAGCCTTTTTTATTTTCTTGTGTTAAAATATATAATGCTATTTCGCATTAAAAATATAAAAGGATAATTAAAAACACTGCTTAATTACATGATGGACTGTAATAATAGCCATTCAAAGTATTAACAATTTATGCAAACTTCACCCGAATATCAGCATAAGCGGTTATTAGATGATATATAACATTTTAAATTTCAGAAAAATACGTATAAGGTCAATAAGGTTTTATGACGCTATTTTGTGTCAAAAGTTAGCAATGGAGGATATATGAAAAGACCAAGTGAACGTAGTCTTAAAATTTTAATAGCTTTGCTTTCAGTTGCCGTTATTTTGTTATCAATAATCACATTTCTTGCTAAAAACGGCTTTTCTATAAAAAATATTCTTCCTAATTCAATAGCTTCAGAGTTTTCTATGAAGCCCATAGAGCCGCCTCCAGCCGTTATAATAGATGCTGGTCATGGTGGCTGGGAGCCAGGTGCAATTAATGGCTCCATCCAAGAAAAAGATATTACACTGGCTATAGCCTTACAAGTAGAAAAAATTTTAAAAGAAAAAAATATAAGTTACCTTATGATTAGAAATGATGATACTTTTGTAAGCCTAGAAGACAGAATCAAAATAGCAAACGAAAAGGCTTGCAAACTATTTGTCAGTATTCACAACAACTCTTTCAGCGATCCTTCACAAAGAGGTGTTTTAACAACATATAATCCTTATTCAGAAACTGGCGAGGATATAGCAAGAATAATGCAATCACAAATAGGTGACTTATGCGAAAGAAACAGAGACCTTATGCCACGTCCTAATCTATATGTTTTGCGTTATACAAACATGCCCTCTATATTGCTTGAAATTGGCTTCATTTCAAATAAAGAAGACTCAAAGCTATTAACCACTGCCAGTTTCCAAAAAAAATGTGCAAATCAGATAGTCCTTGGAATAGAAGATATTTTAGCTAAGTATTTTCCTGACGAATTAAAAAGTTCTGAAGAACACTAAAAATTTCTTCTTTATCCGTTAGTGTAAAAATCCTTTGTTTAGTATGAGCTGCATCTCTCAAGCCTTTAATATACCAAGCTATATGTGATCTCATTTCAAGTATTCCTGTTCGTTCTCCTTTATGGTCTATCAGCATATTCATGTGCCTGATAATCATTTCTATTTTTTGCTGGGCTGTAGGTAATGGAATAAATTTTCCCTCTTCAAGGTAACTATTAATTTGATTAAATATCCAAGGATTCCCTTGAGCACCTCTGCCTACCATTATTGCATCACAGCCCGTTTCCTCAAATAAACGTTTTGCTTCAAGAGGACCAAACACGTCGCCATTTCCTATTACAGGAATAGAAACTGCTTTCTTTACCTGTTTTATAATATCCCAGTCAGCTTTTCCACTGTAGTATTGTTCACGAGTTCTTCCATGAACTGCAACTGCACAAGCACCATTTTCTTCAGCTATCTGAGCAATTTGCACAGCATTAACAGTCGTATCGTCCCATCCCTTACGTATCTTTACCGTAACTGGTTTCTGAGTAGCACTTGAAACAGCCTTTACAATCCTTGCCACCAACTCTGGCTTTCTCATCAAAGCACTGCCCTCACCGTTTTTTGTTATTTTAGGGGCAGGACAGCCCATATTAATATCAATTATACTAGCATCCGATTTGTCCAGCCTTGCCGCTACCTCTGCTAATATTTCCGGTTCAGAACCAAATATTTGCACAGCACCAGGCTTCTCCTTTTCATCAAGGAGTGTTAATTGAGTACTTTTCTGGTCATTATAGTGCATTCCCTTTGCACTGACCATTTCAGTATAAACAAGACCACAGCCCTGCTCCTTGCATAACACTCTAAACGGCATATCAGTAACCCCTGCCATTGGTGCTAAAAAAACTCTATTTTTTAATTCAACGTTTCCTATTTTCAATGTTTAACATCCTCATTTGTTTATTAGTCATTTTTTAATTTTACCATCTTTTATTGAAAATAGTCCATATTGACTGCTGAAATTTTATCAGAACAAGCACTTACGCCGACCATCCTGCCTAATGTCAATAATCACAGATAATTGCTTTCGCTATATCACCTGCAATAGTTGTTCTTCACCTATTGCTCTAGCATCTATTTCTAACTGAGTTTCAAAATTTTATTATGTTTCTAACTTTTACTATTTCTTGTAACAAGACATCGGTATACAGAAATTGTTGTTTTGCATCAGCATGCGAGAGAGGTATATCCTCTAAGCTGTGTGCATTCCGTATACAGAAAATATTTCTTACAGCAGACCCTTCAATAACAGCTTAAAGCTTGTTGAACAACTTTAATCTTGCATGAATACTGATTTTGTGATTTCATTTACTCGAGTAAGAACGGTTGATTTACCGCTGTTTCCTAGCTTCTAATACCGCCATCAATATATTCATTCCATTTATGGCTGATGGGAAACCAGAAAAGGCGGTCATCAAAAGCATTATTTCTTTTATCTGCTCAGGTGTTACCCCTATATTTAAAGCCATATTAATATGTGTTTTTAGCTGAGACTGAGCAGTACCTAGAGCAGTCATAGCAGAAATAGAAGCAATTTCTCTATATTTTTTGTCTATGTTATTTCTTGCTGTAATATCGGCTTGACCGCAAACCACAAGATTTACCAGTTCCGTTGAAAAGTCATTATATGTTTTTTCTAAAAGTTCTACTTGCCCGCTGTCTAATTCTGACATCACCTGTGAACCTACTTTATACCTATCCATAGGTGATATTTCATTTGTTGGCTCAATGCCAATTTCATCTTCTATGCCTTTGCTCATTCGTTCAGCTAATACGGTTCTTAGTAGGTTCATTGCATTAATACACGCTGGAAAACCAGCAAACGCTGACATTTGAAGCAAAATTTCTTTTATTTCGTTAATGGTACAGCCAACATTAAGCGCTCCATTTAAATGCTGCTTTAGCTGTTCTTGTGCATTCCCAATAGCCGTTAATGCTGCAATTACCGCAATTTCTTTAAATTTTATATCTAAAGCCTCTCTAGTATAGATTTCACCCCATACATACTCAACCATATATTTTTCTAAATCTGGAAATATGGTATTTAAGCTGTTGTTAGCATTGTTTTCTGACTCTCCTAAAACCTCTTGCATTTTTAAATATCCCTTTTCTAGCCTGCTGTTCTCTTCCATGATGTTTACTCCTTCTAGTTAAGCTTACTTAGTTTTTTAAATAATTCTATATAAAAACCCAAATACCTTTTATATCAATTCAATTTTTGTAGTTTTTTGTAATATTTGTATTCTCATAATATATAAGTAAACAAGCTATTAAGTCTAAACTCTTTCTACTGTGAGTGGTATCATTTTTAAGCATTTACATTACCGCTATTAATGCTTTTGATTGACATGCTGGTTAAGGCAGAGACACAGAAGGAGTTCTTTGAGAACCTTTCCAGTGAGCTTATCAAGGAAAAGCAGGGAAAGAATAAGAAAAAGTGGGTTTCTACTTTGGCATAGATGAGTACCTGTTTGAGCAGGTGAATATGAAATTAAAGTATCTCAATATAAGAATAAGCTATTGCTTTCATGCTTAATTTAAAAATTCTTCATAATAAAACACGACTAAACTGCAAAGTTTAATCGTGCTGTTACTTATTTTAAACTATATAAAATCTCTTCTTTTTATATCTACTAACAGCTATCTTATAAATAAAAAGACTCAATGATTAGAAAAATAATTAACGACCTTCATTTATGGCCTCAACAGGACGGGCCTCAATGTACCCTCTATAGCCCATTGGTGCAAGCTGAAATCTTGGTGCAGCTTCTGGTGCCCATTTATAGCCATAAATTGTAGGGTCAAATTTTTCAATATGTTTCCAAACTTCATCGATTGCTTCCATAAAATCATCATCATTATATGCTTCCCCTTGAAAAATCATTAGTTTACAAGGTGGCAATTCTATTAATTCATACCCTTCAGGTATTTTATTTGCATAGTCCAACGGAACTTCGACTCCCTGAACATATTGAGAGGTTCCTTCTTTTATAAGGTTCTTTGGGAGCCACATTCCAATAGGCTCATATAGCGCCTCTTTCACACTTGTTAATACTGACCAAACATCACAGCCTACTTCCTCACAGTATGCGAAGTATTCAGTTGCCTTTATTCCTCTCTTTAACAAAACCTTTCGTGCAGGACGCTCAATTACCTGTACAAATACGGATTTAGTATTATTTTCTTTGCTCATCTCTTTTTCTCCTTTATGAAATACTCGGTAGGTTTCAAAAACTTTACTTGGCATAAACAACTTTATTGGCGGTGTACTTTTACTATACTTACTAGGCGGCATACCAAACTCCTTTGAAAATGCTCTTGTAAAGCCTTCGTGTGAATCAAACACAAAGTCAATTGCTACATCAATAATTTTTTCATTACTATCTCTAAGTAACAATGCCGCTTTAGTAAGTCTTAATGCTCGAATATAATCAAATGGAGCTTTACCAGTAGCCTCTTTAAATAATCTTGCAGCATGCCAAGGTGAATATCCTGCCACATTAGCTAATTCTTTTAAAGTAATTTTTTTCAAAATATTTGCCTCTATATATTCTTGCATTCTTTGCACTGCCATAATTGTTTCAGCCTCATACATTTTCTAACCTCCTGATGTCTTAATTATATTTCATAAGCTTTTTTAATTCTTGACTTCAGTTGCTAATAATATAGTCTGGCGGATTCGTTACTTTAAAGCCACATTATCAAAAAATAAAAAGTGTCAAAACCCTTACGGATACTGGCACTTTCTACTTATTAATCATTTCTGGCGTCCCGGACAGGAATCGAACCCGTATCAGTGGAACCGGAATCCACCGTCTTATCCATTAGACTACAACGCTTGATATTAGTGGCTTACACGAAATCACTTGATTTATAAATCAGTGGACTAACCTTATCTTTTAGGAAGAAAAATTAGTCATATCCACTGATATTATATCACAATTATTCTCACTTAAAACTACCCAAAAAACAATAATGGGTACTTTCAGTAAGGTAGACAAACAAAGATGCCCTCCGTTTCTGAGAAGTCGTAAATGATTATAAAGTAAATATTATATATTTATTTTTTAAATCCAAATCAATGGAATTATTAATATTAAATGTTTTAAGAATAGTTGTTAAAGGGAAGTATGATTGATTAAATAATGTTTTACACCCAGTTTGCCCTTCAGGATTAAACGAATATTGATATTTTTCTTCATGATAATTTATTTCTCCATTATTATAGTAATTTGTAGCATCCAAGTAAACTTTCTTTTGAGTAGTATATTGTTTCTTTAAATCTGTATTTAATACCCCGTCTACAAATGGAGATTCACTTGGTTTTATGCTATAAGCTTTATCAAAGACTCTTAAAATGCTTACGATGCTTCTTAAATATACATTACCTGAATCATCAATAAAACAACTCTGATTATCAGGATTTAACAGATATCTTTTGTTATCAATTATAAAAATCAGTACAAACTTATCGCCTAAATAAAAATATTTATTATTATTGTCAACAATCAAATATGAAGTTCCTTTTAGGTTTGGTTAGCTTTTAAGTGGTGTGATATCAGTGATTTCATTCCCGTAAAAGCTTTATTTTTGCAATTTTTTTAATTGCTTAATTGGCAATAAATCTGATATTTTATTATCATCAAGATATAAATTTGTAAGTTCATTCAAACTACTTAGTGGTGTTATGTCAGAAACATTATTCCCTGAAATATTAATAGTTCGTAATTTTTTTAAATCTTTAAGAATTGTTATGTCTGAAATTTGGCAATTACACAGAAATAATTCCTTCAAATTTTCAAGATACTTTAAATCATCTAAGGATGATACTTTGGTATTAGTTATATAAATACTTGTAACCTTCTGTAAATCAGATTTTAAAATACTTGAATTTTGTTTCTTGAGAATAAGTCGTACATTAGCTTCTATAGCTTTTAAATGTAACAACATCTCTTTGATTCTCAAAATTTGAATTATTAATTATAATGGTATTCTTCTTTTTATCCCAGTTAAAAGCCTTACCTAATGATTCACTAATCTTGTCAGCTCTTACATATACATTATTATTATAAGTTATATTGTCACCGCTTACAGCTTTACCATCAATTTTTACAGTAACTTGATTAAAAACCGCTTTAATAGTTTTTGTTACTCCTGCTGATAAAACAGTAGTACCTAATATTAAACAGCATACTAAAAGACCAGCTATAAACCCTTGTAATCGTTTATTCAATTTTATCCCTCCATGCTAACAATATTTTACTTTATTGTATCGTTGCAATATGGAATTTTCAATATAATGTAAATAATAATGATAATATTTCTAAGTCGCTCATACAGTAACTGTAGTCGATTCCTCAATGTGCAATGATAACATATGTAAATAATTAACTATTCGATATTTGTAAAATACCCCTCTGCCCTTAGACAAACTAAAAAGAAGGGTTTAATTCCCCTTCTCCTCTTCTGCTTCTTTATATATATCAATATATTTATACAATGTTGCTCGACCTATTCCCAGATACTTTGCAAAACCCGTTGCTGTCATATCTCCATACTTGCCATCCTTAAACCTTTTATACTCTTTAATAAAGTTATCTGGTAATTCTGCTTGTGGTCTTCCTAATTTAGTTCCCTTGGCTCTTGCTGCATCTAATCCTTGGTTTATTCTTGCTACTGTTTTTTCTCTCTCCTGTTGGCTCATATGTGCTTTTAAAGTTATTACTATATCAACAACCATATTATATATGCTACTGTCCTGTGCCTTGTTATATTCATTCATATATGGAATATCCAAGGCTATAACTCTAATTCCTTTACTCTTTAAATCCTTTAATTCCGCAATTACATCATCTGCATCCCTGCCTAATCTATCCAAATCGGTGATTATTAAAATATCATCTTGTCGTAATGTCTTAGTCTTTAAGTCTCTATATACTTGTCGGTTCTCTGCTTTAATTGTTCCGCTTATTCGTTCCTCTACAATGTTATCAAAAGTAAATCTATTATCATTTGCATATTGTTCTAGTGTTATTTTCTGCCTGTCTGTAGTCTGTTTTTCCTTCTGAGTACTAATTCTCATATATCCATATATCATAGTATCAATTCCTTTCATTGATTATGATATAATTATAACTGTCTACGAAATCATATTCAACTTTCATAGACAGTTATATAGGTAATTTATGCTCATTTATCAGCAAATATCTGCTATTTTCTTGTAAAATCAACTGTCTATGAAAACATATGATTTATATACACAGATTTTTATATATTTCTTAGCATTAAAAAACTTCTTCAACCTCAAATCTTGGTAAATTCCACTGTGAGAATAATTAAGACTGATTTTTAACATGCTATTAAAATTAATATCAGAAAAACATCTTTTTAAATATAAACACTAAGAAAACAAAACCTGCCATCACTAAACTGATTTTTGCTAACATACTAAAAATATTTAATATAGGAATTAACAGCCAAAATACAATCGCACAAATGATAAAAAATAATACTAATTTTAATAATTTCCCCATAATTAACTCCCTTTTTATTTATTATGCTTCAAATATTCAATCCATAAAAGACTTTACTCAAAAACTAACAATAATAAAATTTATAGTCTTCTACTTTAAATTCTTGTAAGCATCATACATTCAAGATTATTTCAAACATATCTGTAAGCAAATATATACTATTTTAGAACTGTAACATTTTAATTTTACAGATTGAAAATATCCTTTATATCGTCAATTAATGCTATACTGTCTTTTTTATTTAGTCGATTCTCAATTTTAAAATTAATTATTTTAACTATACGTTCACTCTCTATAGTATTTTTCAAAAACTTAGGAAGATTTTCTCCAATAACTTCAATAACTGTAGAATCGTCATATATTTGTTCCATAATATTTTCTATTAGTTTTATTAGTGCTATATTATATTCTGATGAAATAAATAGAGTATCAAAACATTCTATAATTTTCTTTTTATCAGGATAATCTTTTATACTAAATACTTCTTCTTTAAATAAATCTATTTTGTTAAAAATTTTAAGAATTGTTCTAAAATAAAGAGAAATAAATAGCAAATTAGATGCTCTCAACTTATCATCTTTCTTATGTTCTAGTATATTTCTACTGTAATACATTATAGCATATGGGAATAAATAGTATCTTGGGTCTTCAGGAGTAGAATCATTGAATGTATTGTTATAGAACTGACCACCAGGCACATAATCTCCGATACTTTTTGCTTTTGCAGGGTTTAAAAGTATCCCTGAAACATATGCTTGTATTACTTCTTTAGCAATCATAGTACACTTTCTGCTTTTAAAAGATTTATCAAACAAATAATCATATTTGGAATTACCTTTATACTTCTGCTTATCTTCTCTTAAAATTGTAGCATTTCGTTGTATTTCATAGTTAAATCCTAAATAAGCAAATTGTTTTTTTAATTCTTTCTGAAATGATTCAAGTGCAAAAAAATCCTTACCTGTTACAGCATTTTGACTATTAGTATATCTAGTAATATCTGCTCTTTTATTATTTGTATCTCTTATTATTTTTACAAGTATTGTACCTTCTAAGTTGTTTGGTCTTTTTAAAGCTTCCCATTGATTATATATAACACTTGCAGTTTGGCATCCATTAACAATTTGGGGTGTATCAATAGTTAATTGAAAATCATTTTTCAACTCATAATCTTCACACACTATAGTTATTCCATTATTGTAATACCAAAAGTTCTTTGGATTATGAAATGTCTCAGCAATTTTCTTATTAATTTTATTACTTCCAAGAAAATTCCTAATATTCGAATAAAATAAGTATTCTCTATCTTTCTTAACAAACTGAGCTAGATTCTTTAGTGCTACTTCTGCTACTATTGTTGTATGTTCTCTGTTCTCAAAATGATTTTCTATTATAATGCCAGACTTTTTCCCTTTAAACTTTGAAGGAATTGCATTTGCCATCTCATCCTGATACTCAAATATCTGTAAAAGTCCTAATATTCTCATCCTACAACTGATACCACAAATTTCTGGAGATGCCTCATTAAATTTTGAAACTTTATTTTCAAATACATCAACGTCAATAAAATTATTAGTTATGTAGAAAATCTGAATGTCATTTACTTTGTCTCTATCAAATAATAAATCCCTTATTCTTTGAATACTATTATTTTTTAGACAATATTCATCATTTAAGAAAGTCTCCATTTTTGAAATAAATGCATAAACATTATCTTCCGAATGAGATAGCCCATATTTTGCCTGAATTAAATATAAAGTACCACAAAAAATAAAAGCTGCATCAATACCCTTATCATAACTTCCATCCGATATTATTACACCAATACCATTTTCAATATCATCATCCTCCAATTCGCTTTCAGTTTTATCAAAAACATCAAGAAGAATCCATTCTACAAACTTTCTTCCTTTTTCTACCGTATTGGATGTTCCTAATAAATATTCCTCAATTCTTGATACTATTCTATCTAATTTGCTGTCCATAGTAGCAACCTCCAAATGACCTATTTTTTTCTAAATTATACCTTTTTATATTAAATAAATCAAATATATACTAATTTGGTATTCAGCTATATTGACATAACACCTAATTACTAATCGCATAAATATTATTACAGCAATTTATCATCCTCTCTATAAATATAGTACTATCCATATTTCCAGTTTATATAAAACATCAACTATTCATTTTCTTAACAACATTGATATATATTTAGATGATAATTGATAACAACTTTAAATTAGTGCTATTAATTGAATATAGAATTATAGAGAAAATAAATATATCATGTCATAAATGCTTAAATGAGACATAAATATCTTGCAAAATTATCCCATAATGATATAATCTTTTTAGGGAAAATTAAATAGTTGCCATGATTTCTAAGTGTTGGTAGCACCTAGAAACCCATGCAGGTGAAAACACCACCCACACGTATGGACTTTGTCCACCACAGCAACCAGTTATTATTATACTTGCTTTTGTTTAATTTTGCAATTATATGTGCGTGTAGGGTATACCTATTCGCACTTTTTAATTTTCCCTCCATTTTAAAATTTGGAGGGAATCATATATGTCTTTTAGTTCTAATACAAATAATAGCAGTAATTTTGGAAGTTTTATTTTAACAAGTATAGATAATAGAATAGAAGAGCTAAGTAATGAATACAGTAACTCGTCTGAATATTTAGAGTTCTATTATCTATATAATGATATTTTAAAGCAATTGGAAAAAGTATTACCTCCTGAATCTTCCGATTTAATTCATCAACTTGACAGTATACAAGGAAATTACTTAGTTGGTTATCAGAAATATTTTTATAAACAAGGACTTTTAGATTGTAAAATGATGTTTAATTTATTGAATAAATAATGTAGGATAAAATTTATTATCCTGCTAGCCATTAATTCTAACTATTATACCTTATATTAAAAGAATTATATATTTATAAAAGAACATTTGCTATCTTGATAATATACTAAATACATACATTTTAAGACTGATTGATATTTCATCTCAAAAGCTAACATAAGTTAATCGTATATCTTAACATCAATTAAATTGTATGTGTTTTCACCTGTTCTTTTGATTCTAACCATAAAGTTGCTTCTTATTTCTGCTCCAAAAGAATTCTCAGCATCGACATAAGATTTTATTACAAAAGTTTTTGTTTCAACTTCTTTGATGTATTGTTCATTATAACTAAAAGGAAACTCAGATGTTGAGGGAGATTTTAATCTCTCCTTAACCTCTTTTATAGCTGCTGTCCAAGCAAAAGCTTTATCATCTTCACTTGGTTCTTTTTCATATGTACTAGTAGTAATATTATCAGTGTTACCATCATTATACTTAATTCCATTAGTATAATATTCATCATTATTTTTATTTAAAACATTAGGAGAAAGTACATCAATATCGTATTCGTTAGAATCTGATATTACTTGTTTTAAGACTATAAAACTTGAATCACTAACGCTTATAGTTTCCAAAGATTTTACAAGCTCATATTTCTTTTTATCTTCAAGCTTTTCAAAAGTGTTACTTTCTATCACTAAATCGTAGCTCCTATACCCTTCATATTTACCTTTAAATTTCATAATAATATTTACGTCTTTCAAATTATAAGTAGATACTATCTGTTTGGCTTTATTAATATATTGGTTTTCATATAATAATATTTTATTATTTACAGATGTAAAATAACTAATAATTAATACCAATAATACTATTGCAATAATAAATAATGCAATTTTTTTTCTATTTGATTTAATACTATTGACAATAATCGGTTTATTTAAGATTTCCATTTTATCCTCCATTATTTCTTATATAAATTATGGCAATACAAATCAAACACCACTTAACCTAATAAAATGTATCGTATTACTAATCGAGCAAATATAATAATATCAAAGCTTTATAGTATATACATATAATCAAACCATTTCAGCACTCTCTACAATGCAGTAATACCAATGCTTTCAGTTTATGCAAAAACACAGAACACTCGTTCGCTCAATAACATTGATATGTGGTTAGATGTGTTACTCATTACTCAATTTTTAGTTGTTATAAACTAAGCATTTTTATTTAATATAAAATAATTCATAGTTATATATTCTCATGCTCTATCACTTTTTCTTGCTCTACCACTTTCTGCTGTTTTTTTATAGCGTTTAGACCTTTTGCGTATACCTTTAAAATAGCATTTTGCGTTCTATCAAAAGAATCATATGTACCTTTTTGCATATATTTAATTAAATTTGTAGTAATAACAAAAGAAGTAACCATAATTAACGCTACAATAATAAATAGTATTCCTGAAAAACCTATCTTAAAAATATAAAAAGAATTAGAGATATCCTTTTCAATTAACCAAATAATAATTGTTGAAACTGATATTGTAATAAAACATAATGCACCTAAGAACAAACAATATATTGAATATATTGGATTCTCTTCTACTATCTTATCCCCTAAGAAATGCTTAGTTAATTTTGACACAAAAATGCTGATTAAAGTTGCAATAAGTGATGAACATATCGATACAAACCATGTATTCTCAAACATTTATATTATTATCCCCCAATAATTCTATATTGTTACAACTAAAATTATTATACCATACTTGCTTATAAATAAAACCAGCCTAACGTGAATATAGTCATAATGTCTCATATTTCTAACAAATCTTCTAACACTTTTTAAAATTTTCTAACCATTATGTTATAAGCGTTTAAAAGTAAATACATAAATAAAAGCCTCACATGAGGCTTAAATAAAGGTTTTGAATAATAAAAGATATAGCTAAATAATCTTAAATAATAAATGAAGCGTAACTCTGGAAATCGTGTGACCGTTAATTTATTTTCCTACTCGACAAAAACCTTAACTTACAATTAAAATAGGTAGGGCAAAAACCGCCCTACCTATTTTAATCGCAAGTTTTGCGTTACTTTGTTTTTTATTTTCATTCCGCTACGCTACATGAAAAATAAAAATTCAAAGATAACGCAATATAATTTATTTACTTTTTACTTTCTGATTAATAGATTTACTAATTTTATAAGAATTAAAAATATTTTTTCAAAATCTATTGACTTTTACTGTTCATTATTTTATAATTATAATTTTGCCCCATTTTTTCCACCTCTCATAATTATATGACAAATGGAATTTTTTTCGCAAAATCATTTTTTACTAATAATCCAATATGTCTTTTTATAATATTCTGACTTTCTGGAATTCTCTATGTTAGATTCCACAGCATAAGCTAATCCATTATCCATGAAGTATCCATTAATAGAATTTAGCCCCAAACTCTTATGGTCTGTTTTGGCAGGATTAAATAAATCATCATTAGTTGTTAAAAAGTCCTTTAGTTTCTTTTGTTCTTCCTTAAATAATTTTATTCCAATCAAACTATTTAAGTATTCTTGCAATATAGAACCATCTAATTCAGTATCTAAATCAAACACATTTTTCTTATCATATTTCAATCTAGTTATTACAGCCTGCTTATACCCATCTTTTTTTCTCTTCAACATTTTTTGAATTATCTCTATTAGATTCTGAATTTTAGTATACATCATTTTATTTACTTTTCTATGAATCTGATTATCTTCACCAGTAAATGTATCTATAATATTGTTAACAGATTTTTTAAAATATTTATTTGTAAACTCAATTTCACCATTTTCCTCCAAATAGTCTGCTTGCTTCAGTAGATAGTTATTTGTGTTCCGTATTCTATTTAAGCCTTGATTAGTCAAATTCTTTATGTATAAAGTAAATGTATCATCAATATTGTTTATATTTAGTCGCTTACGCCCTATCATTTGTTGTATTTCATCTAAGTCAAAGTAATCAATAATAATATGTTTAATTGAAGTATCTTGAAAATTCACACCATTATCTAGAACAGAGGTGGTACATAATATCTGGCATTCAAAATTCATTTTCTCTATAATACTTTTGAATGTATCCTCGTCTGCATGTTTGTATAATTTATTGTTCTCACTACAATAAAACTTTGCATCAGGAAGTAACTTACTCAGCGTATAGGCTTTATCAGCACCACAAAAATATAATGCTCTTTCATCTTTGGGAAGGTTAAATAATATTTTTTCTATAGTTTTATCATTCTTATAAAAATATAGAGTCTTGATAAACTTATTATAGTCAGTTGTAAGTTTATACTCCTTAACCTTCTTTTTGACCACTTCTTTTATATATTTCTTTGGTAACAATGCGGTTGCTGTCATTAGAATTTTAATACTATTACTATTATTAATTAACCAGTTCCACATTAAATCAGTAGTATTATTGAATAAAGCATCAGAGAAAAACCAATGTGTTTCATCACATACAATATAATCAAAATGAGCAATAGCCTTTGCTTTATCTGGATTATTCTTATTTTTTAAAAGTAATCTAGTGATTGCTTGATAACTGGTTAATCTAACATTAGCAATATAATTTTTTTCTTTCTTTTCAATATCTTTTTTAGTTTGTTTTTTAAGAGCTATTCTATTAACTAGAAATAATATGCTTTTATTATTTTCTTTGCAATATTCAATAAGAATATCCTTAACAAAAGTTGTTTTCCCTTGTCCAGTTCCTGCATTAATCAAAACTATATCTTCTGTATTCCATTTTTCAACTTCACTTAATGGAATAATATCACTTACCCTTACCATTATTTTACTCCTATCCTCATCAACTTATTGTATATGCTTTATAGATATATGTCGTTCATAAATACATTATTTATATTTTGACATTTATAAAAATCAAATATAGGGATATTATAGCATATATAGGCATTTTTAGTTATTTATTTATGCTTGTATATAGTTATAAGGTAATATGTATAAATCGCTTAAAAGCGCATTTTTTGCCTAGAAAAAGAACCTTGTCAGGTGGCAAGGCTCTTAGTTTGATATAACCATTTAGATTTAATCGGTTATTTTTTAATCTTTCTTATACTTGTTTTTTTAGGTGGTAAAACATTTCTTATTGGCGTATAGGAATTATGACTTGATTTAATATCTGTATCACTTAGTGCCACATACTTACGAGTCATATCAAGAGTTTCATGCCCCATAATGGTCTGAAGATGCAAAGTCCCTCCCCCATTCCTAAGATAATACAAAGCAAAGCAATGTCTTAAAGAATATGGAGTTATATAAACATCCAACTTTTTAGAATAATTTGCAAATCTCCTAGACATAATATCCGAATTTAGCGTTTCACCATTACAGCTACAGAAAACAGGGATATTATCTTTCCAATCAGCAGGACGATAATTTACAAGCTTAGTAATAGCTCTTACCGTTTCTATACTTAAAGGTAATGTTCTTGAGTGTCTTGTTTTAGCCACTTCTTCAGGAACAATTACACAGTAATGCTTAAAATCAAAATCTGATATTTTAAGTTGCAAGGCTTCATTCGGACGAATTCCACAGTCAAGTTGTGTAAGCATCAAAGTATAATCTCTAAGCCCTGCAAAATTACTTTTGTCAGGTATAGACAAAAATTGTTGTAGTACGTCTA
This sequence comes from Ruminiclostridium herbifermentans, assembly GCF_005473905.2. NCBI lineage: Bacteria > Bacillati > Bacillota > Clostridia > Eubacteriales > Oscillospiraceae > Ruminiclostridium > Ruminiclostridium herbifermentans. The sequence goes on along the minus strand of NZ_CP061336.1, from coordinate 659,250 downwards.
TAGGTATATCTATTATCTTATCATTAACTTTTCTTTTGGGTAATTTTGAAAAAGGGTTAACTCTTATCAAGTTATCCTCAAATAAATAATCACAAAAGCACTTTAAATAAGCCCTCCTAAGATTGTAAGTGCATGGTTTGATACTCTCACTCATATATTCCATACATGCTTTGTCAATGTCTTGTAACGCATCAGGATGTCTTTTAAAGAAGATGTTTACATGCTTATTATAGTCGTATAGTGTTCGTTCACTTGCTCCCTGAGATTTTTTCCATAGCAAAAAGTCTTTTAATTCTTTCTGCCAATCACCAGTTATTTTTTTTACTGACTTCATTAATAAATTACCTCCTCTGAATTTTTCCAAAAGAGGCAGTCCACTGATTTGTAATTGGTATTATTCTAAATCAGTGGACTCGTGTATTTTTTGCCAACATTTTTGAGAATAAAAAAACGCCAGAACCCTCTAATTCTAGCGTTGGCGTCCCGGACAGGAATCGAACCCGTATCAGTGGAACCGGAATCCACCGTCTTATCCATTAGACTACCGAGACATTGAATCGGTACTCAGCTTTAAATCGAATCATTACCATTTCAAACTACTACCATATTATAGCCCAATAATTACATGTTTACAATATAGAAAACTAATACTTACCAGTAATTATCATTTCTGTGCTGGGAATTTATTAATAACCCCCAGCAAATATTGCTTTACTAATGATAAATCCAGTGCTGTTATTTGACTGTCCCCATCAATACAGCAGTCTGTTTACAATTTGAAGCTGAAAATTCTGTTATCTAGCCAAGCAAATATAGTTTAATCATTGAATAATCTATCGCATCAATATTAATACTTACATTTTAGTCCACTACAAACAATAGCTGGTACCTCTTCAATAGTATTTGTTTTCCATGGCATAAATAATCATTTCTGCGCTGGAAATTTATTAATAACCCCCAGCAAATATTGCTTTACTAATGAAAAATCCAGTGCTGTTATTTGACCATCCCCATCAACATCGGCAGCCAGTTTGCCATCTGAGGCTGGAAATTCTGAAATCTGGCCAAGCAAATACATTTTAATTAGCGAATAATCTATCGCATCAATATTATTACTTCCATCTACATCACCATACATTATAGCTCCATCAGCAGAGCTTACTTTTAATAGTACAACTCCATGGGAGGGTACATTTGCTGTATATCCAGTACTAAACGTGCCGCAATCCTTGTGCTCCCATAGGTCACGAACAGCAACAGAACCATCATCAAGCCCTATATCGCTCCATTTTACAGTGATATCTGCTGCTGCAGCACTTCGATTGAAGAGGGCAACCGCCTTAGTAGTACCATCTGTTCCTAGAGGCTTACACCACACTTCAAGTTCTCCCGAAGCACTTACCTTAGTGCCTTGCACTCCTGCGGAATCTTGATCAATAGCTATAACTTCTTTGTTTGTAAGAATCTCTTTTGTAGCATCAGTCATATTTCTAATGTCATTTCCAGCAATAAGCGGAGCTGCCATCATGCACCACATACTGAAATGTGCTTTGTATTCTGTATCTGTCATATTACCATTGCCAACCTCCAGCATATCCGGATCATTCCAATGACCGGGCCCTGCATAAGCAGCCGATTTAGAGTTTTCATCAATAATCCTTGTAATGCTTCCCCAGTTATCAGTAATATCGCCTGTTGTTCTCCATGAATTACCGCAATCTACCAGCCATGGTCCAGCAAAATACCAGCAGCATATGCTATAGTAAATAGGTCTTCCAGTTTTTAAAAGCGCATCCCTCATTTTTTCGTAGCCCGCCTGCAGATTACTGTCTGAAGCACAGTTATCATATTTTAAATAATCCACTCCCCAGTCAGCAAAAGTTTGTGCGTCTCGCTCTTCATATCCCTGGCTCCCACTCTGTGGTATATTGCAGCATGTAGTTACTCCCCTGTCACCATAAATTCCAAATTTCAATCCTTTTGAATGGATATAATCTGCCAAAGCCTTCATACCGCTAGGAAAACGTATTGGATCTGGAATAAGGTATCCATTTTCATCACGGGCAGGATTTGCCATCCAATTATCATCAAGATTGACATACTCATAACCTGCATCCTTCATTCCTGTTGTTACCATGGCATCTGCAATTTGCTTAATCTTTTCTTCATTAATGTTACCTCCAAAGATGTTCCAGCTATTCCATCCCATTGGTGGAGTTAATCCTAGATTGTTGTCTAAAGCCAGCGCTTGTTTTTCATTCTGGACAGAAAGCGGAAATGGTGAAATAAACATTGCTGTCAAAATACCCAATGCCACAAGGCGTTTAATTTTTATCATTACTATACTCCTCCTAAATTAATTTTTTCTAATGAAATTCACATTGTCACTCTGTAAAGAAATTATGTTTGAAAGTAAGGTACTAACTTTGTACAATGTTCGCTTAATATGTATGACTTACATTATTTTATACGATTACAGATTACTACTAGAAAGCAGCTTCTTCATTAGTATTGATAAATATTAATTCTTTTTTATCCCATTATTTTCACTTATAAGAAATTATTCTACATATAATTTCATTCTCCTTCAATTAGCAACATTGTTCTAACTTTCATCAATTGTCTTAAATATCCTATGCACTCATTTATTTGAGAAATCAATTACTATCGTCCAAATTACCGATGTTATTGACCAATAGTGAATTTAAAGGCTACTCCATCTACACAGTCAAAATCCGCTAGGTGTTTAGTCAAAGAGAAGCATATTAGTTCAAAATTTTCAAACTTAGTCAGAAATCAAATCTAAACCCAAACCGAGTTCAAATCGCTCAAAAAGCTTATTTCGCATGAAAAAGCCATTTAAACTTCAGTTTACAATTCCACCCCAACTATTTACATAGAACCATATAAATTTCGTCTTATATGCGTAAATTGTTATTAACTCTTGTCAGAAAGATCCCACAAAAAAAATCGGTCAGGGTCAAAACTATAACCCAACCGACTAATATTCTTTACTTAAGAAAAATATTTGCGTACAATCTGAGATTTCAATAATCCAGCTATATTTGCACATAGAAAATTATTTATAACCACGATACATAACAGTATTAGTTATTTAAATTCAAAGTAAATGAAAGGAAGTGCTTTTATAGTTGCATAAATAAGGTCCACTAATTGTGTCAAAGTATTGACATAGGTACCTTCACCAGATTCATAAGCCATTAATATTCTTTGCTTTAAGCTAAAATCATATTTCACGTAAAAACCCCCTTAGCCGGATTTTGCCCAGTAAGGGGGTACATATCATTCAAATCTAACTTATGAGGCAGTTCAATATTCAAACATTGCTTTTTTGAATATAATTGCAAAAAAATTTACTACAATCTAACTAAAACAAGATTGAGCAGGTAAACTATAGCCTGACCCAACAATGCATTCCAGATAAATACAAGGACAAAAACAATTCCTCTGATGTTATTTGGAAGTTTAAAAAGTACACATAAGCCACGTGTTATAGCTCCATTGAACCAAAAATATGCTAATATCTCCAGCAATAAGGATATGTAAATAAGTATTTCAAAATTGTACGAACCGGCCATGTTCCCAATAAAATAACTCAATAATTGTATAGGTGTGACAATGACATTAGCTATAGCATACAACTTTGCAACCTTTGTCAATTGGCTGGAATATATCATAACCAAAGACATGGACTTGCTCTCATTTCTATTTTTAAAATGCTTAATTGTATCAAAAGCAGGATATGAAAAAGCAATTAAATCTAAAAAGCCTACCACCAAAGCTGTTAAAATCAACATTCCTATTGATTTAAAATCTAATATAAAATTATTTTTAAATTCTGCATTGTTTGAGTTCATGTTTAGGGCAACGAAAAATACATCCCGTAAGCCAACAAAAACAATGCCTACGTAGAGCCACATAATTTTATCATTCAGTTTTGAATAGAAGTCTTTTTTTAGTAAGAAGAAATCTATTAACTTGTTAAAATTCAATTTCATATATGCTCCTTAAGATTGTTATACACATATCATATCATATAATAATATATATAATATATTAAAATCAAGAGCGATATCATTATTACTACAGATTATTTGATAAAGCCGCTTTAAAATCCTAAAACAGCTTTAACAAAAGGAAAACCACTGCAACAACACTTCCTATCAAAGCTGAGTTAATTATTACATTTTTCATAAATTCACTGTTTGATTTTGTTGACTTCTTCTGTGGGACAAGCTTGCTCTTATTTTCTTTAATATAGTTGTTAATGATTGATTCTGCCTCCTTCAGAATAAAATCATTTCTAACATTGTTTCTCTTATCTGAATTGAAAATATGGCATTTCTCCTCTCTGTCTTTTTCCTCTTTTAAAACTAATATAGCCGATTCAAATAAGTTAGAATGAATGTCATTAATGAATATTACTTTTTTAGATTTCCCATCAAACATAGTATCCTCCATCAAGAATATTTATACTAATTTGCATTTAAAAATGTAGTATCACATTTTAAAATAGCCGCATCTGCGGCGATAGGACGTAGTCCGCAAATGTTTTTTACTACTAACCTCCCCACGCCCATGCAAGCATCCATTAGAGCGAATCTATTGTGGGAGGTACGCAGTATTTTATCTACTTTAACTACTCTATCTAGCAATGAGTGGCTAGCTTCTGCATCACACCTCTTCACCAGTAATTTAAAAAATAGTTCATCTATTTTTAAATATAAACATAGTAGTATGAGTAGTTTATGGAAGTTTACTATTTTTATACACAAATACTAATTATCAATTACAAATTACTTAGATTTCCATACCTTTGCTACCAAAACCATCATATCATCAACTGGTTTTTTATCATCACAGGCGCATAATGCCTCTTCTAATAAATCATCTGCTATTTTTTGAGGATTTTTGCTAGTCATGTTTTCCAAAATACCTTGAACAGCTTTTATACTGTCTGGAGTGGCTTTAAATGCATCAATAATTCCATCAGAAAGCATTATAAGAAAGTCACCATTATCTACTTTTTTATGTACCAATTCCAGTTCAACATCACTCATAATGCCTGCTGGCAGCGATGCTGTCTTTACTATTTCAACAAAATCATTTCTTTTGATAAAAGTAGGTGCTGCCCCAACCTTCACAAATTCCACTTCTCCCTCATATAAATCCACAACAGATATATCAATGGTTGCAAAGGAATCATCGTCAGATTTAAGAACTAGAAGTGAGTTAATAAGCTTAACTGTTGTATCCTTATCAAAACCCGACTCCATAAATTGCTCAATTAAATTAATTGTTGCCTTACTTTGCATACATGCCTTATGCCCTGTTCCCATTCCATCACTCAAGGCTGCTATATATTTGCCATCGCCAGTATTTATAAAAGTATAGTTATCACCAGAAACATATTTATCATGCTTTGACATTCTTGCTACACCAGTAATTACTTTAAAGGTTTCCTCCTCACCAAGCTTAATGGTGCACATGTTAGTTTTTGCATTTAGTCCGCACTCACTACCATCCTTCAGCATTCTGCGGTTAACTACCCCAGAAACTACCTTCTCAACATTTCCGATACAGCTTCTTCTTCCACCGCATCCTTTGTAGGATAAAGTAATTTCATATTTACCATATCGATTTTCATATACAATAGCCTCTACATTTTTCATACCTGCTTTTGATAATTCCAATATTAGCTGATTTTCTATATCATCCTTAAAATCAATATCTCTATTTAATTCATTAGCTAAATTAGAAATCACCTTTGACATACTCCTCAACTGTTGTGACACTAAGCCTCTGCTTTCTCCAACCCTATTCCTCCAAACCATATCAACCTTAAACAGTTCAAACACATTATTTACCGACTTCACAAATTCTTCCACTCTTTCACATCTGTCCAAAAAATATTTAGGAATGTCCTCTTGTTCAATCCATCCCTTGCTATCTAACTTTTCAACTATTTTGAACATAATTTGGTAAGTGTTACAAAAGTTCTGTTCCCAGCAATGGGTACATAAGCTGCAATCTCTGCATACTTTATCGGCCACTCTATCAAATATTGCTGTAATATCGTGTTTTTCTGTAATAGTCCTAGTTTCAGATATTTCATCAAAGGTCTTAGCCATTTCGCCAAATGCAATTGCAAACCTGTTTAATTTATCAACAGTTATCTCTTTGATTCTAGCGCTATATCCTTTTTTATCTCCTTTTGAAAATAACTTGGTATCAAATCTGCTAACAATAGCATCCATAACTTTTTCTGGGATTAGCAGAAAGACTAATATTGATATAATTATTTCATATATAATAAGCACCTCAATTGAACCTGTAATAATGTACGTCAATATTGCATCTCCCATTAATACGCCTAAACAGCATCCAACCTTGCCCATGCTTCTTAGAATTCCTGAAATTAGTCCACAAAAAGCAAATGAGGCAATAGCAGTTGATGTCTCAGAGGAAATACTTATTAGAGTTCCTACAATCACACCAATTGCAGTGCCATTCCCCGTACCAGCTTTATAGCTAAAAATAAGTATTATTATTATGCACAAAACATTTCTAAGACTTACTCCATAAATATAGAAAGGCCCCAAACCGCTTACAGCCAATGCACATGCAATAGCTATACTCAATGTTTCTTCATTTGTAAGGCTGTATATCCTTGTGGGACTATCTAACACTCCCATTACATTTTTAAATACAAATACAAGTGCAAAAATAATAAATGCGTTTAACAATGCTTCAAGAATGCTATACATATAGAAGCCTTGTAAGTATATAAACAAAATTTCGGGTACTAATAGACCTATAAAGGTTATAATTCCGACTCTCAAATGTGAACCTACACTCTTCTTAAACGGAATATTAATTGCATTTATCAAAAGCATTGCAGTAAAAGCTGTAATTAGCTTATAGAAGAGTTCATTTTCATATGCTGAACCAGATGATAGCATCCCAGCAAAAATTGCAATTGATATAAATATCCTGTTAATATTCATTCCTAATGTTGCTGCATAAATTGCAATACCAAATGGCATTCGTCCATCAAAAAGTGTGATTCTTCCTAGTAAAAAAGCCATGGGCAAGATAAAAAAATTCGCCTTATTCAGATAGTCAAGCAGACTCAAAAGTTTTGCACTTCTGCTCTTTTTTCGTTCAGCAGAACTAAAGCCCCCAATATTTTTATACGGAAGTGTTTCTGTCTTCATCTTTATTGTTCCCCCTGTACTTTATCATTTGTTTTTTAATTATTATTTACCTCTTAAAAAATCTCTTAAAAACTCTATTATGGCAGCACTATATAACTATTGCTATAAAATGCTTTGAGTTCTTTGGATTACTTATAATTCTTAATCCAAAACCGCACCTCATTTGCCTTAAGTCAATCAATACTGGCTGAATAATGGATAATATAGGACGATAATTTGGGTTAGTGGTTAAAGACTCATGAAGTCACTTCCTATAACCCAATCGCTGACCCCTATAAATAAACGCTTGAAAGCACATGTCGGCTAAAAAAACGATATTCTATCGCTTCGAAAGTTTCAACCCTAATTGACTTTATGATTATAATGCGGGCAATAAAAATTATTTGTCATATTTGGTATAGGGAAATAATATGTTTTTGACATGTATCATCAAATTGCTGTACAACTATAACATGAATTTAAGTATTTCTAGTTTGATTAAAACAAAATTGTAATCATAACGTTATTCTTTTTTGATGCACCCTGTCGAAAAGTTTTTTGTTGCCTTGATATTATTTTTCAAATATCATTTAACCACCAAAAAAATAGGCGCAACCCTATCAATGAAAAATCGAATTATACCAAAGTTTATTAATTGTTTGTTATCACATAATCAAAATTATACTAAGCAGTAATTTGACTTTTCATTTGTCAAAGTCTTATATTTTCATAATTAAAAAACTCTAGTTGTATAGGAAATACCAAAAAGCATAGAATAATTTCTACTAAAAACTAGACTAAATACTCAATTTATTGTGAAGTTTATCCTTAAATAATATATCCGCCCACATATATAAACAATCTAGTTTAAGCACAGGCATAAGCAAATATATACTTGAGCAAACTATAAAAATATTAGTATCAATGCACAGGCAGTAATTACTGTCGGGCAATTGACTAAAAACATACTTGTAATTAAAGTTATTTTAGATTCTTCAAGTAAAAGCTATAAAACAAACCCAAACTGAATCAGGAACAAAAGCACAATTACGATAAAAACTAATGACTTATGAGACGATATCATCGGATATTTGTATGGTACTTGATTTTAGTTAAAGTTAGGAAAGCTTAATTAATTACTATAGGTTGAAAATCAACATTAACAACACATAAATTATAGGAGTAGCTATATGACAAAAATAAAGAATTTTACAAAAGACTTTTTACTAATTAATATAGGGCTGATACTAGTGGGAATTGGTATCTGTATATTTAAAATCCCCAATAATTTTGCAACTGGAGGGGTAAGCGGCTTAGCAATTATTATAAGCAGCTTCTTTCCAAGAATTGACGTCGGTCCAATGATGCTTATAATTAATATTCTATTAATGCTAGTGGGATTTCTTTTCCTTGGAAGAGATTTTGGTTCTAAAACAATTTACTCAAGCTTTGCGTTATCAGGTATTGTATGGCTTATTCAGACCATATTCCCAATTAAAGCATCATTAACAGGTGATCTTATGCTAGAGTTAATTTATTCTATTATCTTTCCAGCAGTTGGCTCAGCAATTATTTTTAACTGCAACGCATCTACAGGTGGTACAGATATTATAGCTAAAATAATAAGTAAATTAACTCAGCTAGATATTGGAAAAACTTTATTACTCTCAGATTTTTTAATTGCTGCAGGAGCTGGTGCTGTTTTTGGAATTAGAATAGGTATGTATTCTATTATAGGGCTAATTATTAAAGCCTTTATGATTGACATTGTAATAGATGGCTTAAATGTAAAAAAACTAATGGTAATAATAAGTTCAAAACCTGATGAGATTAAAAACTATATTGTAAATACTATTAATAGAGGAGCAACTATATATAAGGCTGAGGGTGCATTTACTAATAAACAGGAGATAGTAATTAGTACAGTTCTAAACAGAAGGCAAGCTATACAGCTTCGTACCTTTATACGAAGTGTAGACCACTCTGCATTTATCACAATCAGCAATACATCTGAAATTATTGGCAAAGGCTTTAGAAGCATTGATTCATAAGATATTAATGCCTATATAACTCTTCCATCTTTCTTTGCTTTGGCATCTTGGCTTACTCCTAAAGCTACACCAATACAAAGTCCTATACTTATTCCTATTCCCATGTTACTAGAGTCACCAATAATACCTACTGCCCCAAATACCATACCAAACATCATTCCAATTGTCATATATGTGGACAAATAATAGTTATCATCAACAAGTTTATGTTTAGAAGCAAAATGTGAAATAATTGCATTTAAATATTTATCATATTCCCTTTTAGTTTGCTTATCTGTATTAGTTCCAATTGTGTCAATATAATTCTCAAGTTTGCCAATAAAGCCTTCACAGTCCTTACATTCATCATGAAATGATGCAAGTCTTTTTGTAATTCGCTCAACCAAATCAAGTCTATAGTAGTTAATCTGCTTTTTATCCATGTACACTTTCTTCTCAAAAATTTTTGCTAAAATTCTTTCTATTAAGCTTTCATCTATATCCATCTGCTTCTATCCTTTCAAATACACACCATGATTAGCTTATATAATTATATTATACAATAACCTTAATTTGCAAATAGCCATCTTTTAAACTTATTCTATTATCAACGTATAATGATAATATATAAATTTCTGTACATAAAAAAAGATTGCATTAAAATGCAATCTTTTTGGTGGGAACTATAGGGCTCGAACCTATGACCCTCTGCTTGTAAGGCAGATGCTCTCCCAGCTGAGCTAAGCTCCCAAATGGTGACCCGTAGGGGAATCGAACCCCTGTTATCGCCGTGAAAGGGCGGTGTCTTAACCGCTTGACCAACGGGCCACGAAATAAGTGATACATTTTATCACTTATTTATGGTAGCGGCGGTGGGATTTGAACCTACGACCTGTCGGGTATGAACCGAATGCTCTAGCCCCTGAGCTACGCCGCCATAAAATTTGCCGTTTCGCAACGTGCTTTTACATTATACAAAAGAAGATGGTTTATGTCAATAGAAATTTTTATTTTTATTTAATTTTTATTAAATCCATTTATTACCAAAATTACTCGTTCTTACAGTACCCTTTTGCAGCATTTTTCACCATTATCTATTATTCAAAAACGTTGAAGGTTCCAACCATTTCCACTATGTCTGCCGTTTTTATTATTATTTATTAACCATACACAACAAACCTTTAGCTTGGATTAGGCTATTGTTTTTTTTAATTTAAAATATAAAAAATCCCTATGCCAAAACTTCAGCATAAGGATAGAATTTTCAAGAAGAAATATATTAAGACTAGCTGGCGGAAATAATTCCGCCAACTAGAATGAATTATTTTCATCGGTATGTATTTTATATCATTTCAACGATAATGTATATGTAAAAAATACTAAAAAAACATTACAATTTTGAAAATAAAATTGTATATTTTTTAGTATTTTTCTCCTGTCTATACTATATGTAGTTTTTATCCTTTTTCATCAACTTCTGCTCCAAATATTGCAACATACTGATCCATTAAATAAAATTTCCTTCCATTCCATTTTAGTACGCTTTGTACATACCCTAAAGAATCAGCATGATACTGACCTGATATCCTTTGATAACCTAATAATTCATAAATACCATTTCCGTCAAAATCAACAGGATATAGGCCGCTTAATGGGTCAACCCATCCTTCAATAGGAGATTTTAGTTCTCCATTTGGCATATATATATCATTTAAATAATCCTTACCTTTATAGGTTATATCTATTATATAATTTGTTTGAAGTTCAATATTCATTACTGATACTTTGTAATAGTTTTCATACTCTATCTTATAGCTGTATTTATTATTGTAGATTTCATAATCAAAAATCATCCTTATTTGATTATTTATATCAGTAAATATATAGTAAAACATAATTCCCCCACTGCCACCTGAGGCTATGCTTACAAATATATCCTTAACCTTGTCTCCAGTGAAGTCCTCTAAAATTATTGCAGGACTGTATCCCGAATTTGATGCAAGCTTAAAGTTCTGTATGAGTCCTGTCTTACCATCCTTTATATTGAGTGTAATATCTTGTATAAATGAACTATCCTGAATTTTGTTTCCAGTGAGATATACATAATCAGGAATACCATCTCCGTTAACGTCACCAATAGCAAATGATATAACATTATTTATATTATTTGAATACTTTCCGAATGAATTTATATTATACAAATTGCGTCCTCCCTTCGGCTTTCCCAATGCAGAAGCTAAAATATTATTAATTCTCTAATGGTATTGCCTATTCTATTTACATGTTCTAAATACCATGTTCATCTTTCATAATTTAAAGTAATAAGTGTTTAAGATTAGCAGTGCAGCTAATAATATATAAATGAATGTATATTTAATTTCCTCATCCAAGTTTAGTATAAAATCAGAAGCAATCACGGTCTTAGCTGACCTTAACCATGTATAATGGTTACCTAAAGTTCTGAGTTAAACCAATACTGATTCCGTGCTATAAATTTTTGCAGCAGCAACGGATTAAGTTCTTCAAAACCAATACTATTTATGAAGCTTCTTACTTCCTATTCCGTTCCAAATCGAAAACTAAAAAGATGCATATATTACCATAATATGTTTCTAGACATATATGATTCTTTATATATAAAATATTCTATGTTAGTATATGCTTAAAAGTTACATAGGAGTGGTATATTAAAATATACACTAAGCTATAGTGTTCCGTTATGGTTTAAAATCACTGTTAAATAAAATAGGGTTAAAGGGAGGTTGAGGATTCCATGCCGTAAAATATTGTGCTCTACCAAATACGGATGGATATTAACTATGGAAGCACATCATCAAAAAATTTACAACAATAATGCTGAACCATTTCCAATATATATATTCAATACTGATGTTCAAGAATTTCCTCCTCACTGGCATGAAAGAATTGAAATAATTTATGTATTAGGTGAAGAACTTAAAATTGGCCAAAACAATGCCACATACACTTTACATAATAGAGATATTTTTATTGTGGGCATGGGAGAAGTACACTATTTTATAATGCAGCCTCAAAAATGTGACAGAATTATCCTTATCTTTGAGCCTGCACTATTTGAGGAACTTTCAAACCTTTTAACGGGAATAAAAATTTTAGACCCTCACATTCCATATATTAATAATACAAATAATGAATTTAGCGTTCATAGCTTTTTCGAGAAACAAATTTTAGGTATCTATAGAGAAAAAAAAGAAAAACAATCCGGCTATGATTTATTTGTTGGTGCCAGACTCTATGACATTGCAGCTGGAATAGTGCGCTATATACCAAATGAAAAGCTTGGCTCTGCTCAATTGAACAAACAAATGAAAAAGCTGGAAATACTTGAACAGGTAACAAAATACATAGATGAAAATTACAAGGAAGAAATCTCACTAGCTGATGTTGCAAAATCGGCCAACTTTAGCATGTATCATTTCACTCGATTTTTTAAAGATACCACTGGTATGACCTTAGGACAATATATAAACAACTACAAGGTATCCAAAGCTGTAAATATGCTTATTAATACCTCTGATTCTATATCAGAAATATCATTTAACTCGGGCTTTAACAGTATAAAGACCTTCAACCGAGTTTTTAAGCAAGTAAAAGGCTGTTCTCCATCAGAATTTAAAAAAGCAATATTTGAGTAATATACAGCAACCTTTGACGAGATATTTTATTATATGCTATCTATAATTGAGTTAAAGAAATACATAATATATCCTAAAATTAAATGATTCAAAGCATTTGTACTAATTTAAAACTATAGCTAATATGAAGTCTACAAAATAATTATAATACTTAGTGAGGTATAATATATGTCCTACAAAAATTTTAGTACAGCTATTTTTTACAACGCATTTGATATATTAAAGCTTAAGGAAGATAATGCTTTTGAATCCTCCTTTGAATTTTTTTCCAAGCATATAAAAATTGGAAAGGTTTATCTAGAGACCTATCGTAGCGGTATTTTTCTTTCAGAGGAAAATATGCTTTTCTGCAAAGAGTTTTTTAAAGAAAAGGGCATTAAAGTTTCAGGTGCTATCACTACAACTCCCAAAACAAATAATACTTGGGATTTTAGTTCCTTTTGCTATAGTAATCCTGAACAAAGAAGGCAATTAAAAGAAGTAGTCGCATATACAGCTAGTATTTTTGACGAAATAATTTTAGACGATTTTTATTTTACTAATTGCAAATGCGATTCATGTATTGAAGCTAAGGGAAGCAAAAGTTGGGCTGATTTCAGAACACAGCTGTTAGCAGAAGTATCTTCTGAAATTATGAGTACAGCAAAAGCAGTCAATCCAAATATAAATATGATAATAAAATATCCAAACTGGTATGATCACCATCAGTTTACTGGTTATACCCCAAAGGCTCAAGCAAATTTGTTTGATTCCTTTTATACCGGAACAGAAACTCGTGATTCACAATATACGCAGCAGGTTCTGCAGAGATATATCGGTTACTTTATAATGAGATATTTTGAAAACATAAACCCCGGTAAAAATTTAGGTGGATGGTTTGACTCCTTTGATTGCACCTTAGATACTTACGTAGAGCAATTATATATGACCCTTTTCTCTAAGGCTAAGGAAATAACCCTTTTCTGTGCCGGTTTATTAGCATATGATTACAAGCTTTACGTTCCACTTGCTGGCTTTGTATTTGAGCAATTTGATAAGCTTATGGGACATATTGGTGAGCCTGTTGGAATCTCATGCTATAAGCCCTTTAACTCTGACGGCGAGGATTTTATTCACGGATACCTTGGTATGCTAGGTTTACCCCTTGAACCATATTCAGAATACCCAGCAGAGAGCAGATTTATTCTTCTTACAGAAAGTGCGAAAAAGGATTCAGATATCGTTGATAAAATTAAAAAAAGCTTATGTGATGGTAATTCTGTAATGATTACTACTGGTTTACTTAGAGTTCTTAACGAGCAACTTTCTGATATAGCTGTAATAAATTATACTGATAAAAAATCAATAGTAAAAGAATTTGCCGTTCATATGATGTACTGTGCTTTCAAGGATTATTATTATTCTGAAAAAGAAATTCTAATGCCACATATTGATTTTAAAACAAATGACAGCTGGCAAATGGCAGTTGGAATACATACTTCTAATAATCATGCGGTGTTATTACAAAACAAATATAGCAAAGGTAAGCTTTATGTTTTGACTATTCCTGATAACCCAGGAGACTTGTATAGCTATCCTGAGGCTGTATTGAACTTAATAAGAGAAACTGCATCAATTAATCTGCCTGTTCATTTAGAAGCACCGTCAAATATTGGTCTTTTTGTATATGACAATAATACCTTTATCGTTGAATCCTTCAGAAAAACTAATGTTGAATTCACGGTTGTGGTACACAAGGAAGACCAGCGCTTATCTCAAATTGAACCTAGTAATTGCCATATTGAGCCTCAATTTGATGGAATAAGCAGAAACGGAAACACATATTTTAAAATATCTCTGCAGCCTGGTGAATACAAGGCCTTACGTATTGAATAGAATAAGTATTATACTTTCGGCGTTTCAATGAAGCGCGGGATATTCTTATTGCTTGAAAACCAAAGCAGTACCGCCACTTAAAAAAGTGGATTATATTTTCTTTCTTTGCTATATAGTGTCCCCAGCACTTATATATATGTATATGTGAGCAAAAGCCGTTCCTTATTTATGGAACGGCTTTTGTAATATTAATTATTTTAACTTTGGAATTTAAACATTCTCAGCTGTATTGTTTACATCTCCTCCAGATTTCCACTCATCCATTTTTCTTTTAACCTCATCATAAGTTTTTCTGCATATTTCAGGCAGCTGACCACCAAGTGCTTTTTCTGCCTGAGCAAAGCCTTTATCTATGGCTTTCATTAGTTCTTCATACTTTTCTGGGTCATTATTAGAAATTGCTTTTGCAAATGCAACTATTCTGTCACTTACAGCTTGTACACCACATTCTCCATCCTCTGAAATAGCTTGTTGAGCAGCAGCCCTTGTTTCTTCATCGATTTCCAAGCTATCCTTTCCAGAGAAAACATCATGAAATTTTTTACCTTGACTCTTTAGTAACTGTTCCACCAAGTCTCTCAAGTTTTGTGTAGCTCTATTTGCTTCAGCCCATAATCTTTCAATTTCTTCCGCATTAGCTGCGGTTGTTTTCTTTTCTATTTTATCCTCTGATGTAGGTTTTACCGAAGTAGCAGGCTTTCCATAGACTCCTGCAGTATTTTCTGATGATTTTCCCAATTCTAGCACAACTGCAGTATCTTTAGAAGTATCACTGGATATCTCTTTTGTTTTTTCTTGTTTTTTTGCACACACATTTTGATTTGCTATTGGTTTAGAGTTTACTCCTGTTATCATAATAAATCCCTCCTTAGATTAACGTGCCTATGGCACCACTCATATCCCTATACAATATTAATCGGCTTAAAATAGTTTTTCCATTAATGCATAATTATTTTGAATAACGGATATAAATAATAGTGCCGCTTTCTTTATAAATACTCTTACACTACATAAATATTCATATATCTAATAATCATTAATATAGAAAGTGAGAAAAAGTACTATAAAGGTGAATATATGATAGTTCAATGTGAAAAAAGAGATTTTATTAAGCAGGATGACCTTATAGCAATTACAAGGGACGACAAATTTATTGGTTACGGCAAGGTTATTGCTATATTAGAAGAATATGTTCTTGTTGATATTGACAAAAAAGCAAGCAAGTCACTATTTGAAATTTTCAGTGAAGAAATCCCCTATGATTTTATGTTTATAGATGCCCCCTTACATGAGTAAAAAAATTCGCTTATTTCAAGATCTGTAACAGTTCCTATAAACAACATACTAAAGCTTCAAATAAAACTCTATTGGTGCGGTAGAATTATCAATTGCATCCATGAATACCTGCTGCGCAATAACTACATCGTGTAGGTTTAATTTTTGAATCAATGTATTTGAATCAATTACTCTTACCACAAATTAAAACTAGTACTTGTAATCGAGTATCCAATTTATCTAAGTTTTATTGGTGTAATAAGTAGTTTACCTGCAAACTCAGTTCAAATAAATTAGCATAGCGGCTTAAAACAATAGTGGTAGTCTAATTTTATATATTTAAACTTCTATATTTGTTAACATATCCTATATATAGGAAATAGATAGAAATACACGGGAACTTTAATATTATCACTTAGTTCTCAATATTTAATTTTTTACCATTAATCCTATATTTTAACATTATTAGAGCCTGTTTTCTCTGTACATCTCACATTCCTAATCCTCACAAGATATTAATTGTCCTTGTTAACAATTTGTTTTAAATTTAATAACAATTTATTAAAACTTTCTTAGTAAATTGTACATAATTAAAGTTTATTATATAAACATAAGATAAAGCAAACAATATTTACAGATTGGAGGTAATATTATGTTAGATAGAAATAATAACGATTGGAATACAGAATTTCAAAATGACAATAACTTAAATACTCAGCAGCATGATAATCAAGATTTGAATAACCAGACACAGTATGTTTATAATATCGAAGTAAAATCAGAAGATCAGGAGCAAGATAATATTAGTTCATTTGAGCAAATACAAGGCAATACTAGCTGGGATAGTCAATCACAAAATACATCATATTTCGTAAACGGTGTAAACCAACAGTTTCAAAGTCAATTAAATTACAAGGAGAGTATTGTTAAGCCTGAAAGAAAAAGAAGACACAATTTGCTGACATATATGTCACTTGTTCTAGTTACTTCTGTTATTACTAGTTTTGTTGTGGGCGGAGCTTTATATACCAGTTTCTCAAAGCAGCTGAGTGATGTGCAGAATAATATTTCATCAAATGGAGGATTATTACAAACATCTTCTGCTGAAAATAATATTTCTGGTACAAATCTAGTAGCTTCATCAAATTTAAGAGATTTAACAGTAACAGAAATAGCCAAGAAAGTTGGGCCTTCAATTGTAGGTATAAAAATGACATTTAAAACCAACACTCGTAACTTCTTCTTTGGTTCTATGCCTTCCACATCTGATGCTGAGGGTTCAGGAATTATAATTAGTTCAGATGGGTATATTATGACAAACTACCATGTTGTTGAATATGCTGACCCAAATAGTAATTTAAAGAATACCACTTTGACAGTTTATTTACCTGATAAACGTGAAGCAACTGCTAAGTTTATAGGTGGAGATAGCGACAATGATTTAGCACTTATAAAGATTGACCTCACGAACCTTCCAGTTGCAGAACTTGGTGATTCATCAAGTGTTGAGGTTGGAGATTTAGCTGTTGCTATAGGAAATCCACTCGGAATGGAATTTGCAGGTTCAGTTACCTCTGGAGTTATAAGCGCATTAAATAGACAGTTAAAAACTGGAAACATGTCATTAAATCTTATTCAGACAGATGCTGCAATAAATCCAGGTAATAGCGGTGGTGCATTATTAAATTCAAAAGGACAAGTCATAGGTATAAATTCAGCTAAGATATCTGTATCTGGTGTTGAAGGTTTAGGCTTTGCAATTCCAATTAATACTGCTAAACCAATAATAGAGCAGTTGAAGACATATGGTTATGTAAAAGGAAAACCACTAGTAGGTATTACAGGACAAGAGGTTTCTCAAGAAATATCTGAAATGTACGGAATCCCTGTAGGTATTTACGTTGTTGAAGTTCCAACTGATGGAGCTGCTTATGCTGCAGGAATAAAGAAAGGTGATGTATTGGTAAAGCTTGATGGCAAACAGATAAAAACCATGTCCGACATAGATGCTGTAAAGAAATTGCATAAGGCAGGCGATACTGTTGATGCCGTAGTTATCAGAGGAGATAAAACTCTCACTCTTAAGCTTACCTTTACTGAAGATAGATAAACATTATGAATTAGCAATCCATTTAATTACCTTTTCCATTATATAAGCAAAGACCCTTATCATTCCACAAGGTCTTTGCTTTTCTCATCTTTCTTCAAATAATAAATCTGTTATCTCAGCATCTGTGTTTCCTTCAACAAATCTCATAACCTCATTTAGTACAGCATTTGCTTGAGTTCTGCTTGATGAAACACATGCCACACCAATTACTATTGTTTGATAATAATCCTGTTCTTCTACTTCAGCTATTGATACATTAAACTTATTGCGTGTTCTATTAATCAAACTTTTCACAATCATTCTTTTATCCTTCAGAGAATGACAATTAGGTGAATAAAGCTTCATTCTTAAGGATGATACAATCATTTTTACCTCCATCAATAACCTAATTCTTCTCCTACTAGTATTACCTTTATCCTGTCTTTTTTTCTTTGGTATGCTGAAAAAACATAGTTACAGCATATTCTATCAGAGCTGTTACAACCATTTGTTATATCATCTGCATCTGATAAGAATGACATACATTCTCCCTTTTCCTTACAATAAGTGTTGCAATTAAGCCTAACACAATTTGCAGGTGCTGCTAATAATTTAACACGTCTTACTGCCTCTTCAAAATTTTTTACTATCTTATTATATCCAGCAATAATAATTACAGACTTAGGACCATAGCATATAGCTGCAACCCTGTTAGAATTGCCGTCTACATTATATAACTCACCCTGCTCAGTTATGGCATTTGTACTGCAAATATAAGCATCAGCTGAAAAAGATTTAATGTATATTTCTTCGATATCTTCTCTGGACAAGCCCTCTTTATATCTATCTAGAAAGTTATATTTTCCACTTCGGAGCAAGTCAAATATTCCACTTTCGAAAATACTTTGGGAACCACCAATTCCAACAGTATCTCCTTCCTTAAGCAGCTCTGCTACCTTATTTACTACATCCGTTTTACTTTCTACATAATGGACTTGCATATTGTTCTTTCTAAGATTTTCAGCAACCTTATTTATTCGTTTCTCAATAGTTGATTTTAAATGATTATCCATACTAACCTCCACACAAAATTTTGATATAAAAATAAGTCTATTATCGTGGAGGTACGCAATAGCTTTTCAACATGCTTCCTAATTCTTTCACTGCTAACCTCCACATAAAATTTTGATATAAAAGTAAATCTATTATCGTGGAGGTACGCAATAGCTTTTCAACATGCTTCCTAATTCTTTCATGCTAACCTCCACACAAAATTTTTGATATAAAAATAAGTCTATTATCGTGGAGGTACGCAATAGCTTTTCAACATGCTTCCTAATTCTTTCATGCTAACCTCCACACAAAATTTTGATATAAAAATAAGTCTATTATCGTGGAGGTACGCAATAGCTTTTCAACATGCTTCCTAATTCTTTCATGCTAACCTCCACACAAAATTTTGATATAAAAGTAAATCTATTATCGTGGAGGTACGCAATAGCTTTTCAACATGCTTCCTAATTCTTTCATGCTAACCTCCACACAAAATTTTTGATATAAAAATAAGTCTATTATCGTGGAGGTACGCAATAGCTTTTCAACATGCTTCCTAATTCTTTCATGCTAACCTCCACACAAAATTTTGATATAAAAATAAATATATTATCATGGAGGTACGCAATAGCTTTTCAACATGCTTCCTAATTCTTTCATGCTAGCCTCCACACAAAATTTTGATATAAAAATAAATATATTATCGTGGAGGTACGCAATAGCTTTTCAACATGCTTCCTAATTCTTTCACTGCTAACCTCCACATAAAATTTTGATATAAAAGTAAATCTATTATCGTGGAGGTACGCAATAGCTTTTCAACATGCTTCCTAATTCTTTCATGCTAACCTCCACACAAAATTTTGATATAAAAATAATTTTAAGAAATCTTTTCGCGTTTCACATTAATTATATCATACATATATTTCCTATTAATAACTTATTCTTCCCGCTTTTCAATCAGCTTTATTAACGCTCTTTCAAAATTATCATTGTCCTCTTTTGAACGTTTTTTAACACTACCTGTTCTGCCTCCTGCTCTGCGAACCTTTTGACCAAGATGCCTTTCAAATAACAGCCTGTCAATATTATTATCTGAATAAATCAAGCCATTCTGATTGAGCACCCTTGCCCCCTTTCCTAATCCCATTGCAGCCACTCCATAATCCTGAGTAACTACAATATCTTCTTTCTTTAGTAAGTTTATTAGCTTTATATCTACGCTGTCTCTTGATTTATCTACTGTTATTATGATACTGTAACCATCATAGAGTTCATGGCTTGTGTCAATTATCATTGTTACAGGAATTTTATACTTTTTTGCAACTCTCACTATTATTTCTTTAACAGGACATGCATCTGCATCAACAAGTATCTGCATTCTATCCTCCACGTCTATTTTTTAACGACTTCTGCACACCATTAAAAATGCACCAAGTTAGCACAAACCTATCTTTTTAACTTATATTCCTAAAATAGCATTTATAAACTTGTAATAAAATAATTATATAGTATTAATTTACTTAAGCCAATTATTAGTATACTATATTACGCAAAATAGTATTTATTCTCGTTCACTGCCTTTAATCAAGTTCTAATAAAAAGTGCAACCAAAAACTCCGCCTAGTATTTAGGTAGTTTTTATGATTGCACTTAGGTTAAATACATATTTACTTAAACTTTGCAGTTGAATTAGTTACTTAAATCCAAAAAACCAAGTCCTAAAGTTTAACTTACTGCACACAGCTTTTACTCTACTGCTTCTATCTAATTATTCATACATTTTTCAAGCAGTTTAATTATCTTTCCTAATGTATTAAAATTCTCTATATATAAATCATCATCATCAACGCTAATATCAAATGCTTCCTCCAACATAACAATAGTCTCAATGCTGGTAATGGAATCAAGACCATGCTCTCTTAAGTCTGTATCATCTGTTATATTGGCAAATTCACTCTCATCTCTTTTTAAAGATGTAATCAGCATTTTAAGTATATTGTCCCTATCAATTGTCATAATCTCCCCTCCAAGCTTATTGCGTTATTGCACCGATTACATATATCTGTGTTGCAAGTTCTAGTTATTTAATGTTCTATGTTTAAAAACCCCATCAGATTTTGCTTTAGCATCTAAGTACTTATTCATGCCTGATAATTGATTTTCCGCTAAGGTCAAAACTCTATCTGTCTCAAACAACCTTGTAAAGAAATCATATTCCCATAATGATGGTTCTTTATTTTCTATTCCATATTCATCTAAATAAGTAAGATCATCTGGTCTTAATGCATTTAGTACTTTTTCAGGAATTAACTCACCAAACATCATTTCTATATAATGGAAATTATAATAAACAACCTTATCAAGATTGTATCCCTTAATTCTTTCAACAAGTAAATCCCAATCAATCTTGTCATAAAACTTCTTAATATACATATACAAATCAGAGAACTTATAGATTTTCAAATCTCTTAAGTCAGTAACCCACATCATTAGTGTTGCTTCTTTGTACAAATGGCAGCTAAGCTGAATAATATTGTCTATGTAATCAAGCATATATCCTTTAACACCGTTTATCTCAATAGGAAGAGCCCTTGCAATTAATTCTTCAGTAGGCACCTTATATGGACAATTTCCCTTCCAAAGAACATCATGGTTGATATCAACCTGTACAAGCTTTGCAAACTTGTTGTCGCTTATTTTCTGAAATTCCTGTAATTCGTGAGAAACCATTTGCTGCAGCATTTTTTCTTTCCTTGAAGCTGCTATTATTTCTTGTTTTTCCTCATCAAAATGTCCCTGAACGAATCCTATTCCTTCCAAGGCTTGTGTTACAGGAACTACATCATCAAGCTTCATAATCATATCTAAGTCATTAAATATTCTTGTTTCAATCTCAGGATAAACCATAATAGCTAGCAGATTACCTTTAAGAACAGGCACAACAACATTATGCTCATTAAATGCCTTTAAAACATTGGTAAGCTCTTTTTGATAATATGCATTTCGTTCCCCATAAACCTGCCAATTCGCATCTAAAAGACGATGTATTTCTTTTTCAAGCTTATCAACCAATTTAAACTTTTTTAAGTTATAATAAAACATACCTAATGTTCTATGAGTTATCATCTGAAAAATAATATCTGCCCAATTAAGGTGACTGTTAAGAATTTCTTCCAATCTAGCCCTCTGTGATTCCTCCATTTCAATTGCTGTCATTAATACCAGTTGTCTCTCTAGCGACAAATCTTCTCGTTTCATTTTTTAACTCCTCCTATTTTGGATTTGGTCTATATAAAAGCTTCTGAGGATATTTTTGTTAAGTTTACCCATTTCATTTCTTGGCATCTTTTCAACTATTACAATTTCTCTTGGAATCTTTCTATCCTCTAGATTTGCACGACACCATTTATACAAATCTTGAACTAATACATTCTCACCTTCAGCCACACGAACCAACGCAATAATTTTCTGACCTAATTTTTCATCATCTATTCCAATTACAACAGCTTCTCTAATTAAAGGGTTCATAAGCAGTATCTGTTCAATTTCAATAGGATACACATTATTTCCACCCTGATTAATTAAGTCATCTGTCCTACCTACAATAAATAACATGCCTTCTTTATTCTTGTAACCTTTATCCCTAGTCCTTAATCCCTTATCAGTAATCGCCTCTAAGGTCTTGTCTTTACATTTATAATATCCGTCCATAATGTAATCAGTACGAACAAATATCTCTCCTATCTCGTCCGCTTCACAAACAGAACCATCATCACGATAAATTGTAACGTCACAGCCTTTTATTGGTCTTCCTACTGTGCCAGGATATGCTAATAAATCCTCACTACATGCAAAAGAAACTCTCACCGATGCTTCCGACAAACCATAGGCATTGTATACTATAGCATTCTTAAATTTTTCCGTAGTCTTTAAGAACACACTTTCAGGAGTTATCATGGCTCCGAGAATAATTCTTTTTATAGAACTAATATCAAACCTATCTAAAAAAGGATAATCAAATATTTGCACCATCATTGTTCTTACTAAATATGTTGTTGTTGGACGTAATTCTTGGATTGTTTTTAAAAAGATAGCAGGATGATATAAATCATTTAGCAAAATAACACATGCCCCGCAGCTGATAGCCATGAACAGGTCACTAGCTATTGGTCCTGCTTGCGTTAGAGGTCTTGCTATAAGGAAGCTATCTTCACTAGTAAATTGCAAAACATCTGCAACTGCTAATGCATTACCAGAAACCGCATAATTAGAAAGCACTACTCCTTTTGGCTCTGCGGTAGAACCTCCTGTAAAGCATATGCCAAATGTGCCTTCTTTAATGTCTTCAGTAATTATTTTCTCAGAATCAAATTTGTAAACCTGTACATCAAATTCATTTTCTAAAACAATAAGGTACTTAATTTGCAATCTGTCCTTAATCTTACTAACTTCATCGAATCCATTCTTATCTGTAACCAAAAATTCAATATCTGCATAATTAATTCTTCTAAATAGTGATTCCCCTTTAAGTTGATACGAAAGTGGCACTACAAGTTTATTTTGCTTGTTTAAAGCAAACATATATGTAATAAGCTGAGGACTGTTAGGAAGAAAAATACCTCCTATCTTAAAATCCATACTATCAATAAAATCTGATGCCTTTAATACTAACTCCATCATTTGTGCATAAGTGAATTGTGAATTTCCATGGATTAACATAATATTATTCGGAAACTTGTTACAACTCTCTGAAAACAAACTCCATGGTGAATAATTCAAATTGCATCATCCCTCTCATAATTAATCTCTCATCTAGCCCCTCAAAATTTGAAAAGCCTTAAGCGTATAATCTTTGCTTTATAAAGATAACTTTATTCTAAAAGCTATTGGCAGAGGTACATTTACTATTCTATTGAAAACTATTTGTAGATTTAAAACACACCTTGTTTATTCAAGCATAATTATTTAACTGACCTAAATTAATTGTGTTATTTTACTTAAGCAAATTGCCTAAACTTGATATTACCTTCTGTTCATTTATAATAACCTTATTAAGCTGATCAATAATGTCATCTATCAGTATTAATTTTTTCGTGATTCCTAACTTCAAAGATAGATTTGCACATATATCCCAATGCCTTGATGACTCTTCTAGCAGATTTGATATTTCTTCTTGAGAATTTTGAGGTATAAAATCATTAAGTTCATTTATAAATGTTTTAAATCTTTTTCTACTTCTAGATATAGTCTTAAAAGTCTCATTATAATATGTTTTAAACATATACTGTCTTGTTTCGGATAATTCTTCTGACTTCTTACTATTTAAATCACTAATCAAGGTATTAATTGCTTCAAATCCACATTGGTATCCAAGAACCTCTTTTTCACTGTTCATTCTGCTGCAGCTTTCCCTCAAAGTAGCAATAATTCTATCAGTTTTAACTTTGAAATTTTTATAATTCTCTAACTCACACCATACATTTTGAATTGGCCTTGAATATTCGCCCATTATTGCATTACTTAATGGATTCTCAGACGCTCTAGCTATCCTTATTTCATCTATTTGCAGCTTTCCGTCAAAGTCACTATTTGTCAGTTTGTATTTGTCAAATAACTCATACCAACCTTCCTCTTCATTGTATCCAGTTATCACTACATAATGGAGTCCGTGCTCTTTTTGATATGCTCTGTGATACCTTATATAAAACAGGTCTACTGCAACTACAACAGGAATATCTTGATCTATCAATTCCTTTACTCTGTTATATGCGCCATCTGGGTTGTTTTCAATATACATTTTTACAATAATTTGATCTTTATCTGTAACAGCTTTATGTTCAATATTATTTTCATAAAGCTTAGGAACTGGAAAATAGATAAGTTCGAATGATGTATTTAACTCTTTTTCTGAAAATTCCACTGAGGTATTGTATTTATATAGATAATTTACTCCCATGTATCCTGTTTCTTTATCATATAAGAACGAAAGGTAATCGGCCAATAATATATTAGGATTAAGCCCTAAATACAAAAATTGAGCTGATAATGCATTATGGAAACAGTCACTAACATAGGGTTCGAAAAATCTAGGTACGTTTTTAATACTTTTCATTGCCATTATTCAACACTCCTAAAAAGGCATTTTGATTTACTGCAAGTTGTAATATAACGCCTATTTTCAAAATGAAATTTTTCGATTTTATACATTTCCAAAAACACTTGTGGTTTTTGTGGCTCGAAACCTTGTTCGTAGATACATTACTTTCGAACTATTTACATTTTGCGGCGTTCCAAAAAGGCGGTAGATAATCTCACTGCCTGAAAACCAAAATTGTGGCCGTCACTTATAGAAGTGGGGACATTTTATAGAATCTTTATTATGCCTAGAATCAAAATAAATTATTGATTTCAAAATTGTGATTATAGATTTTTCGAATGTAGTTTTTTAATTGTAGTTTTTTAATTGTAGTTTTTTGATTATATTTTTTCGATTATAATTTTTTGATTGTAGAAAAATTTTATTAGAATCAGCGGCATCTTTGTAAGGTGTTGTTCTCTCAGTCTGAAAACCAAAGCGGTATCCACTGCTTATAAAAACAGAGAACAATTTTCCTCATTGTAACTTTTTCTCTATGTAATCACAAATTGCTTTTCCAGTAGAAAAATATTCATAAGTAAGTAAATTACTATCAAATGAGATATCAAATTCACATTCAATTTCAATCAAAATTTCGACTAAAGCAATAGAGTCTATACCATAGTTGTCTCTCAAATCACTATCCAACTTAATATTATCTCCATTAAACTGACTGCGGTTTTTCAAAATTTCAGATATTTTTTCTTCAATTTCCTCTCTTTTCATAACAAAAACTCCCCTCTTAATAACTAATTAAATAATGTTTCATAATAATTGCATCATCGAATATATGAACCGTAAATGTCATCAGTAATATATTTATATATAAATTAATAATTTTATATGAGTTAATACTTTCGGAACAATAATATTTTTTAGATTTAATTTTATGAACAATATGATATAAAAACTTATATATTAGTTATAATAAGTGTTTTTGTGTTAAGCTATAATATAGTCAACACTAACTTAACACGCATAACCCTCCATTTAGTGGAATATATGAATTAACTTATTTAAACACACCTATACGTAACCTTTTCAAATAAAAGTAATTTTATTGATTTGTATGCTATTTTGACAAAATTATCTAGAAATAGTATATAACATTACATTCAAAGCTGTCAAATAATAAAATTCGACTTTTCTAATTATGCTCGGATTGGGCTTGAAAAGTATGTTTTGAAAGCCTATCAATAAGTATCCATTATATATCAAATATCTCTTTTTCGAATTAACATACTTGACTACTATGTCTAAAAATTCCGTTGAATATATTTTATTTATTCCATTTATAATCCAATATAAATATATTAAGAGTTGTTATGACTTATTAATTGTTTAACTGATTCTCGCTTTACTAAGGATGCCGACAGAAGAACTTTCTGTGGTATTCCAGTACCACCATCTATTCTTTCAAGAAGTTTACGAACAGCTATCTTTCCCATTAATTCTTTTTCTACCTTCATAGTAGTTAATTCTGGCGTCATATTTCTTGCAGTTTCAATATCATCAAATCCAATAATTGACACTTTATTTGGTATCGAAATGTTCATATTTTTCATCGCCTTCATTGTTACTATTGCTTGAGCATCATTACAGCAAACATAAGCAGTAGGTAATCCTTCCTTAGATTTTACCTCGCTAATTATTTTTTCTACCTCTTCACTTGATAAATTACCCAGGCCTTTATCAAGCACAGAGTATCCTTCATTCATTTCAAGATTATACTCTTTTAGTGCTTTTGTATATCCCTGATATCTGTCATAAAAACTAACAGATAGCGAAACATCTCCAATAAACCCTATTTTTGTATGTCCACACTCAATTAAGTACTCTGTTGCAAGATATCCGCCGCAGTGGTTATCTGTTAATATACAATCCATTGGTAAATTATCAAAATAATTATCAACCATAATAACGGGGAGATTATATGAATTTATTGATTTTATAGTTTTTGGAGAATTTCTTCCAAGTGTAATTATACCTGAAATCATTCCCTCCTTGATGCAATTAGGCATTCCAAATACTTCATCATTCTCATCGTAATAATGTATTATTGTATTTAAATTGTTCCTTCTTGCCTCGTCCTCTATGCCTAGCTGAATATAGCTGAAAAATCCAATTGAATCACGGGTGCTTTTGGCTATAACAAGACACAGGTTACGCGTGTTTGAAGCCTTTACAGCGTTTGACTTATATTGATATCCCATGCTTATAGCAGTATCTTCGATTGCTTTCCTTGTTGCTTCACTAATACCTGACATCCCTCTCAATGCTAAAGAAACTGTATTTTTCGATATCCCAAGTTTCTTTGCTATTGTATCCATTGTAACTTTCTTTGGCATATATCCTCCATTTATATTTCAAATAACAATTTAATTAACTCAATATTTCACATAAAATTTCTAAGGGAGTAATTTTATCCACATTTTTATTACAAAATAAATATAAAATTTAGTACTATCTTTTTGTGAATCAATTCCAAATTAATTCTATGTCTATCCCATATATTACTTATGAAATTATAACACATGTATATTTTTATTTACAGCATTAGGTAAAAATACACATATTATATTTACAAATTTTACTATTTATAAATATCTATTGTCAAATATAGTGATTATGGTTTGATTTGTCGGCTTTTCAAAGTTCTTAATCATATAAACATATATATTCAAATATCATAATAAATAAGTCAATTTTCATATTTTACTCATATAGCTTAATCTTCAAGTTTTTTTCTTTCTTATATCAAGTATCAGCCACCCTCCAAGAATCAATGATACCGCATATCCAAGCACTCCAATCAATGGTATACCCAATATTTTCAGTTCCATATTTGTAGTACAAATTAAACTTGAACCAATTAGCAATCCAGCATTAATAATACAAATAACCAATCTATTTACCATTTTATCAATAGCAGCAAGCGGTTCTTCTGAGCCTGTTAGTTCCATATTTACCTTCGCTTGACCTTTTATTACCATTTTTAAAATATCTGAAAGCTGCGCGGGAATATCCAAAGTTTTCCTCGCTGAACCATATAATGTCTTTCCTACATTCAATATCTCTTGTGACAAATCTATGTTATTTAATACTTCTGAAGCCATTCGGTTTGTCATTACTTGAACTACATTTATATCTGGAGAAATTTTAGCCAATACACCTTCTATTGTTATTATTCCGCGGCTCAACATACTCATTCCCTTTGGCATGGATATCCCATGGGTATTTGCAAGGAAAAGGAACTCCTCGATTATAATTCCCAAGTCCATGTCTCCAATGCTCTTATTCCCATATTTAGACAGCATATCACTTATATCTGAATACAGCCTTAAATGATTAATCCTTCCCTTATGATTGCCAAGGGTTATTAAAATGTTCTTTATTTCATCAATATCATTTTCTGCAATAGCTTTGATTGCATTCTTAAACAGTAGCTTATCCCTATTAGACAGCCTTCCCATCATTCCTAAATCAATCCAAACAATCTCTCCGCCTCTAATTCGAATATTGCCAGGATGAGGATCCGCATGAAAAAATGCATCATCAATAATTTGCTTTATGTAATTATCAGCAAGCTTTAATCCAATTTCATTTAAATCATATCCCATTGAAACTAGTGTCTCAGTATCATCTATCTGAACACCTTCAATATATTCCATTACAAGTACCTTTGATGTGGTATATTTATGTTCTATTTGGGGACAGGTAGAATATACAATATCTTTATTATAATCATAGAATTCTTCTGCGTGACGTGCTTCAATAAGGAAGTCCATCTCCTGACTAGTCACTGTCCACATTTCATCGAGTATTATTCCAAAATCCACTGCATTTCCTGTATTAACAGCAATCTTTAAAATTTTTGAGGCTTTTCTGAGTAATGATATATCGCGAGCCATAATATCCTTTATGCCCGGGCGTTGCACCTTAACAACAACCTTTTCCCCACTTTTAAGAACTGCAAAATGTGCTTGTGCAATAGAAGCTGAGCCTAAAGGTGCACTGTCGAAGCATTGAAACACCTCTTCAAGCTCTGTTCCATATTCATCCTCAATAACTTTTTTTACTTCTGAAAACTCCATTGGTTTTACGTCAGCACGCAGTTTCTCAAGTTCTTTACAGTATTCCATTGGAAGTATTTCATTACGCATTGACATAATTTGTCCAAGCTTAACAAAGGTAGGGCCTAATTCTTCAATTATTTTTCTTAGCTTTTCTGGTGTAATTCCCTTAACAAGATCATTTTTTACTAATACTGAAATTATTTGACCTAATCTTTTTTTATTACTATCTGTACTATTCTCCTGTCTCCCCATCTGTATCTGTCCTCTCCAATTCTGCAAGCTTAGCCTTAATTGCAGCTATCTCTTCCTTGCTCAGTTTGTCAAGCTGCTTGGTAATAGACATTACATTTTTATCAGATGTATTTATTTCTGATGAATCAACGTTAACTTTCGCTGCCTCTTGTGTATCACATGTACTAAAGGGTACTTTGATTTTTGAATTAATATTTCTCTTAAGTTCTTCATTTAAAACCTTACCCTGCTCAACTGTAATTTCACCCTTTTTTACAAGTTCGTCTAATACTTGTTTTGACTTTTCAGCAGTTGTAGCAACTGCACCAATTCCAGCTAGTATAATCTTTTTTAAATCATCACTAATATTATTAATCATAATATCCTCCCATTCCTCTTTTTAGTACAAAATTATAATCAAAGACCCTCTGAGTTTTGCAAAAATAACCTCATTTTTAACTGCATAAGTTGACTTTCTATCAAGCTGCTCACAACCTGTTTGGGCGTACAACATAATATAACTGCCTATAGAAGGGTTTCACAGACATTGAGTTTATTATATAGCTTGTACACTATCTATCTTGGTAAGCTATTTGCGGTTAAAAATTTATAAAACACCATGTTTTCACAAGGTTTTAAGCGCAATAGCCTTTTAATTATTCTAATATAATATTAAAATACCCATTTGTAGTCAAAAAAAATCACAACATGCTTAATTAAATTATAGATGATTAGCCATATAAATAATAAGCTAAGTTATTAATTTATTCCTTCCACTCATCAATAAGTATTCCGTAGTGTTTTTCATCATCCCAAACGCCATTCTTATATCTGACTTTTCTGAGTTCGCCCTCTTTAGTCATTCCAACTTTTTTCATAATATTTTCTGATTTAAGATTATTAGAATTACATCTTGCACTTATTTTATGTAGTCCTAGCCTTGTAAAACCAAAATTAATAAGTGAATGTGCAAGTTCTGTAGCATAGCCCTTCCCCCAATATTGAGGAAGTAAAAAATACCCTATTTCGCCGCATCCACCATTAGAATTTAAACTATGAATAACAATATCTGCAAACCCAATAAATATATCTTCTTCCCGTAGAAATACAGCATACGCATAAGAATTATTTCTATTAATCCTATCATCATGATTAAGAAATCCTTCAAAGAATTCCCTCATTCCCACTTCATTTTCTATTTTATCTATCCATGCATACTTCATTACCTGTTCATTTGAAAATATAGAGCAAAACAGCTGATAGTCTAGTTCAGTAAAATATCTGCATTTCAGTCTTTGACTTTCAAATTTCATTTTGACCTCCATATAAATTAGCTTCAATTAATATATTATTCTATTAATTGAAGCTAATATTCTTAATTATTATATATTTAAAGTATACATCTGCTTACAAAATCTTCTTTCTCTTTATTCTAGCAAAATTCGAAATACAGTATTTTTTTCATTTGTATTAGTGTAGCTAATTTGATTTTTAGCACAATAATTAAAAATAAAATCCAAATTATATATTCCCTTATCATAACCATATATATACATAACAATATCTTTTTTGCCTTCACTTAAACTCTTCTTGACTAAATTTTGAAACTCCATATAGTTATGAACTACTAAGTCGTTATATACAAAATAGTTATACTTTGTACCAGATGCAACCGGCCATTTACTAGTGTCCCAGCTATGATCCCGTAAGAATTGCTCTTGCGTCATATTGAAATAATCATAACTTACATATCCTTCCTCATCAGGGGTAGGATCATTCCATGTTACGTCTAGCATATAGTATTCATCATCCAGCTTCAAAATGTTCCAAGCATGATTTTCATCTCTAGAAGTACCAGTAACTACATCACATTCTATTCCCACCCTATTCAGTAATAATTTTGTCACCTCTGCATATGCCTGGCATACTCCTGTGCCATTGATTAGCAGTCCATAAGGAGTATATGACTCATCTGGTATGGTATCATATAAATAATTATCATAATCATATTTATAATTACTTACTATATAGTCATGAATAGCTAATTCTTTTTCGTAATCAGTCATATCATCGGATATAATTTCAGATACGATTTCCTCTATTTTTTCTATAACTAAAAAATCCTCTGAAGACAATCTTGTTGATGCTATATCGTTTACCATAGATTTCTGTATTTTATGTACTTGGGAGTAAACAATATCCATTGTCAATTCAGCCATATTACTATACTCTAACCATCTTGCATTAACCTTAGTTGCTCCATATGGAGTAATATCTAATTGATTAAAATCCTCAAAGATATAGTCTGAGTCGTCAAAATTACTGCATTTTAGGTTAATTGTTGGTTGAAGGGTAATAGAAGCTAATCTCAATGCCTCCAAAAATTCAGTATTATTGTTTATAACAGTTCCATCTTCAACATCTTTTCCTTCTTCTACTTGTGATGCCAAGGTTCTATCAACATAGATTGTTTTTGTAACTCCATCCCACTTAACCTTAGCTCCAAAAGCCTCAGCTATATACTTTGCAG
This sequence comes from Ruminiclostridium herbifermentans, assembly GCF_005473905.2. Lineage (NCBI taxonomy): Bacteria > Bacillati > Bacillota > Clostridia > Eubacteriales > Oscillospiraceae > Ruminiclostridium > Ruminiclostridium herbifermentans. The sequence continues at coordinate 627,061 of NZ_CP061336.1, read as the reverse complement.
GCACATATGTTCTGCCATCCTTAATTATGGCAGTTGTGTCCATTTGCTTAGTTTGTCCATTTAATTGATAGCTGCTCTTTCCTATGTATATTACTAACTCTGTATCTCCAAAATAAAATTCTGCCTTCTTGGCTCTCGAGTTCCAAGAAACTGTAGCCCCCAATGCCTCACCAATATATTTTGCAGGTGTTTGAGTTCGTCCCTTAGCATCTACAAACGGCTGTGCATCTGGAAAAACAAGAGTGCTGTCGTTTACCACCACAGTTATTTGCGGTTGTGTAGCAAATACTCCTGTAGAAAAAATAATTGTTAAACTTAGTGCTATTATTGATACTAATGATATTTTTTTCATGGTGTATCCATATCAAGAAATCTAATAAAATTATTAATGATTGATATGGAATTGATACCCCCTTAATAATTATTAATGTTTTGCAGAACCAAGGATAATAATGTGTGACTACTATAAAGCTGAAAAGGAACAATATCAGTTCTTAACAGGAACTGATTATTACAATTATATTAACTAAGCCATCGATAATTCCCTAGCACCAATAAGCTTTAATAGATAAAAGTTTATTGATTCAGTTAAATCAATATTTAGCAAAATGCTTATATTCTCAGATTATTTACCTTAGATATAAATTACTTTATAAAATATTTTGTTACTAATTAAATAATACCACATACTCAATAAAATTTCTCTCTTTTTTGATAATCATTATAACACCTAGATTCAAAATAAAATTTTTTCGATTTAATATACCGCCAAAAGCACTTGTGGTTTTGGCTGACCATATGTTTCAATGCCCTTTGCAGTTTGCTTTTGCTGCATTCTGCAAATATTATCCCAATAAGCTGCCATATTCTTACCCCCTTGCATATTCCTTGAACACTTCTTCATTAAGTTGTAGTTCAATGCCTTAAGCCACGTAACCAAGACGTCCAGCAGCGTTGATATGGCAGCCTCCAATGTTCTGACTATGTACTGGACATACTGTATTTTCTATACATTACATTCAGCGGTGTTTCATCGAGTCGGAAGATATTCGCACCACATAAAATAATGGGATATTCTCCAATTATATAAGAGGGGGATATTTTTCTTGTCTCGTTTTTTCCAAATCAATCTATACATTCCCAAATTTGAAGTTAAAATCATATGATATTCCATGAAGGTGGTATATCTTATAAATAAGACTGGGGGAATAGCAAGTGAAATTTATCAATCCTTTGACTAAAGCAATGATGAAAAGCAATAAGCAATTAAGAGAGTTTCGCACTTCTGATACTACATCAGATAAATATGATTTTGAAGCAAATTTGAATGCGTTACTTGCTCAACAAAACTTTGCAAGTGAATTTTGCAAAAAACTCTACGCAGAAATTAATGAGTTCGATTCCAACCTAAATGAAGAAGACGAGGTAGTTGCCAGACTTGTAAATTTCGGAGAAATAATACAGTTCGGAATAGAAAGTATAGGCTTTTCAGATCCAAGCCTTATAATTTTCAGCGGACATACAGCTGATGGTTCCCATGTACAATTAGTTCAGCATGTTAGCCAAATAAGTGTACTACTTCTATCAGCTAAAAGACCAGACCCTGAAAAGCCAAAATTTCCAATTGGTTTTCGCCAAGTAACTTAATTGTATATTTATTTTAGTGTTAATTGAAATAAAATATTATATGATATGGCCTTAAAATTAAATACCTCAAACTCCGAATTGAAATTCAAATTTACAAAAATTCATGAAAACTCAAAGCCCAATAATAGGTTCCTTTAAAAGATTGGAATATATTCATTGGGCTTCAAGCACTTTTCTATATAGAGTTAGCACATAAAATTCCATTGGACTGTAAATTTTTCATAGTTAGCTGTCAGATAAATTTTTATTTTCTTAGGCAACTAATTCATACAATTGATTCTACCTAGGACTAGCTGTCAAACGAAAAGTAGAGTCGTGCTTAAGTTTACAGTCTGCAATAGCTTATTTTGTGAACAAGGTTAAATCTATTATTTCCGCCATCCTTTTGTACCCTGCTGGGCTAAGATGCAAATGGTCCCCACTGTCATATGTGCCTAAAAGCATGGTTTGATTGTTAGGATTTCTTACTGCAGCATCGAAATCAATAACCGCATCAAATTCCCCACTTGTTCTTATCCAATTGTTTACCTCTGTTCGTACCTTCTCATAACTAGCATATTGTGAGCCACCAATTGGTGTAATTGTAGCGCCATAAATACGAATATTTTTTGCATGAGCTTTAGCAATAAACTGCCTATAAGCATTTATTATATTTGCCGAAGTGGCGCCTGAACCTATGTCATTTACGCCCTCAAATATTATTGCATATTTAACTCCGCTTTGTTCCAAAATGTCACGGTCAAATCTTGTAAGGGCTGTCGGTCCTAAACCTCCTGACAATATTGTGTTCCCGCCTATGCCCATATTAAGCACTGAAATATTTGATGTTGCAGGATTTTCTAATAAACGATTAGCAAAAACATCTGTCCATCTGTTATTTTCATTTGTTGTAGAACCTCTTCCATCTGTAATTGAATCACCTAATATAGCAACAGCATCATATTTATCTTCTGTATATACATCTATTCCTGTTATAATATACCAGTGATCTGTTTTTACCGCTGATGGCATACTTGCGCTCGCAACAGCATTTCCTGTTTGAATATATGATGTTGTTCTTGAGCCAGGATGTCCTGTCAATGCCGAGGGCACACTTCCAAAGTATATTGTAATAGCCATATTAGTTAGTTTAGTTAAATTGAAGTCCAGTGGGTCAGAAGTTACAGTTTTACCAGCAGCAATTGTTACAGACTCTTTACCATCAAATTTTACTACCTTATCTGTACCTGTTTGAATTGAACTTCCACCTGCAGATACTGCTAAATGTACTGAATTCATTACAACAGGAGAATTTCCATATTGATTGGAAAACTTTAATCTTACCTGATTTCCACCAATTGAAACACGAACAACCTGTCTGAGTGTGTTGTTTGATAGTCCTGGGCTTGGAGGCATATTATTTTGCTCAGTCAATTGCGGTGCAGTTCCCCATGTTCCTACCCATTCATTAGTTATTACTGGAATTTCTCCTTCGGGCAGCTTGTCTATCATACCCAAAAGATACTTCTTCATAATTGCAAAATCGACTGCGTCTATTGCCTTATCAAGATTTAAATCCATTTCTTCTTTAAAAGCTTGACCAGGATTCATTAAATATTGCTTAATATACGCAAAATCTAAAGCGTCAATGCTGCCGTCATTATTACAATCCCCATAAACTACTGCTCTAGCCTGTGTAGCAGCAGTTGCAATACCAGATACATTACCCACATTACAAACACTTAGGATAAGACCTAGTACAATTAAAAAAGATAACACTCTTTTCTTCAAATTGAACATTTTCATACCCCCCATATTATATTTTTCAAATCCCAAAAATTTTACTTCCGGCATAATTGATTATTATGAAAGATTATGTATAAATTAATACAAATAAAAGCTTAGAATAACAGCGAAAAGTATAACAAGCATTATGCTTCTGTAATTGACTTAGTAAGCTGAATTTTGTCAAAGTCCTCCTTTCTTATTGTCATATTTAGCAGCGTATCATATTTCTATAAAGATAGCTGAACTACGCCCCACAAGTGTATTGTATCATATATAATACAATCATAAAATAATAAAGCTTAAGATTGGATTTTGACGAATTTATTGTATAAATACTCAGAGTGCATTACTTATTTTTGATTTAAAAGAAAAGACGGAACATACTATACTTTTTCTTGCTTTTTTTCGAAAACTTCAAACGTAACAGTCTATAGGAGTAGTAGAATTATAATTGGCTGGTTTAAAAAATAATAGCTAGAAGCTTAACATTTTTTGTTGTTCCGAAAACTAACTTTGTTATGAAGCTAGTTAACCTTTTTTGATTTTGAGGCATTGGGAATTTGTTTAGGTTATTTTACTTCATTATGAAACTATTTAACATTTTATTTGATGATGCCATCGCTCCTGCAATTTTCAACCTGCAAAAGCCGAATACCTTATAAAACAATAAGGAGACAGTTATACATCCATCCCCTTATCGTTAGTCCCTTTGTATTAAATTGTTTTACACTATCTATGTAAAATATGATTGTGGAATAACAACTTGGAGGAGGGTGAATTTTTATAATAATTTTTATTAAACTTATATATTCCGATACAATTTCCCCATACAATAAATATCAAAAAAAGACCTTAGAATTCTCCAAGGTCTTCATTCCTGTTGTTTGTAGAATCAGTATTTAACCTATAATTAATCTTGGATTTTAAATCCAAGTATTATAACTATCAACGTGTATATCTGTTTAGTTGCTTCTACTTTATTTTTTCAAGAGTATCCTAAACTAAAATATAATTTTATAAATACTGTAAACTAACAGCAATAATAATTATATATAATATAGCTTAAACCTTACTACACTCCATTTCTTCTGTCTTCTTTACAATTTTGATTTCTAAACCAACGCTATCAACATATTTAATAAAGTTCTTAAGAGTAGGCGAATTATCTATTGTTTCAATCCTAGAAACCATTTGCTGTGTTAGCCCTGACTTTTTAGCAACATCACTTTGAGATAAGCCCATATCATTTCTCATTTTAACAAGCTGCTTAACAATTTCATATTCTCGTTGTGATTCATTATATTCTTTTTTTAGTTCATTATCATTTTTTATTCTTTTTTCTATTTCTTCTTTTTCATTAACTTTCTTAAATGGCATAAATATTCCCCTCCTCGCTTCAAATGAATCTTTTATCGAGAGCATTTTCAAGTTCCCTAACTCTTTTTATAGCTTTATTCAATTCAAACTTTTCTGCCTTATTCTTTTGCTTTTTACAGGCATGAATTAGATACATATTTTCTCCATCAGCTATAACATACATAATTCTATTATCAAAAAACTTAATTTCCCAAAGTTTTCCTTAAATCTGTCTAGTATTAAGTATCTCTAGTGCTTCAAGGCCTTCCTTTTCAAGTTTTCCGAGAATTGTTAATCCCTCTGCCCTTTCCTTTTTCGGAAGTTTATCTATATATTCTAGAATTAAATCCTTACCTCCACTTGTTTCATAGTGGTATACATTCATATTATTTCTCCTATGTTTAATGTTTATACATCAAATATGATGTATCTACACTATTAGTTTACACCATATTTGATGTAAATACAATATATATTAAGTATCTTTATGTTTATAATATTTTTAACTAACAGCAAATACAGTTCAAAATCTAGCCCGATAAGTTATACGCCTTTTTCTAGGTAAATTATACTTTTAACAATATACAAATTATAAATTGAGTCGTTTAGGACACGCTAATCCTTATGTTACATTGTCGGTATATAGCCATGCATTGAAATCTGCAGATAAACAAGCAGCTGATATAATGGAACTTATTGTCACTAATACAAGCAATAATAGTGACACCAAAAAGGCTTAATCTTTTAATATCTTTTAATAACTTTTAATTTTAATAGTACCCAAATAGTACCCATAATTTATTTGTTTTAACGAAAATATAAACATAAAAAAACCGCTAAGCCTTATGACTAGCGATTCTTCATGGTTGCGGGGGAAGGACTTGAACCTACGACCTTCGGGTTATGAGCCCGACGAGCTACCAACTGCTCCACCCCGCGATGTATAAAATTTAATTGTACTATTATTATATACGGCAAATAAATTTTTTATTCACAAATTTAATCCCGCTGACAACTATTATAATTTAACATAAAACTTTGAATATTGCAAGTATTTTTTAATATTTTTTTAAGTAAAATTTATCTAAAATTTATCAACTCATTTGAAAAGTTAAATTACGCCTCTACTCTATCTACCTGAGAATACATAGCAAATCTCCTAGTTAAAATCTAGGTCCAGGATTTCGTCCGCACCTCCTCTGTACCCCATCCTTGTTAAGCAAATGTAATTTACTTTTTCACTCAATTGGTATTCTTTAACCAATAAATTTACCTAAAAATTTTCTTGCTCACCTTAAGCAATACAAATCCTTGTATAAAATAATAATACCTCTCATTTAACTTGAGGACGCTTATCATTTTATGCTAATTATATAAACTACTATTCCACAGTAGCCCAAATGATACTATTTTTATCAAAAATTCTAGACCTTTTCCTTAATATAGGGTATTATAGTCACAGGAACATTTTAATTGCTTGTAATGAGCATTAATAATTTACTTATCACAAAAATAATTAATTTATTAAAAAACGGAGGCTGTAATAATATGTTGAAATCTATTTTAAAAAAGTCAACGGCTCTTTTATTAGCTGTAATTTGCACACTTTCATTTACAACTAGCTGTTCAAAATCAGACAAAACTGAGTCTACAGGCAAACCACAGGTACAGATTGAAATGGAAAACGGTGATAAGATGGTTCTTGAACTGTATCCAGAATATGCTCCTGAAACTGTTAATAACTTTGTCAGCTTAGCAGAATCAGGTTTTTATGATGGCTTAACATTCCACAGAATTGTTAAAGGGTTTATGATACAAGGCGGCGATCCTAAAGGTGATGGAACAGGTGGATCAGAGAAAAATATAAAGGGTGAATTCAGCGGAAATGGATTTGAACAGAATACACTTTCGCATACTAGAGGCGTTATTTCAATGGCTAGAAGTCAAGACCCTAATTCAGCATCAAGCCAATTCTTTATTGTTCATGCAGACTCTGCATTCTTAGATGGTCAATATGCTGCATTTGGAAAACTCATCAGTGGTGAAGATGTTCTTGATAAAATTGCAGATACTCCAGTTGAAGCTAATCCTTTTTCTGGTGAAGTTTCCGTACCAACTGAACCCGTTAAAATTAAAACTGTAAAAGTACTTAGCAAGTAATTTAAAAGCTTAAAAACTATTAAAGTATTAATATTAAGAAAGTGGACAGGTAATTTGATTATTGGCCTGTCCACTTTTGTTATTTACTCATTATTCAAGTTGAATTGTAGGCAGATAACTTTCTTTTGGAAAATTGAGTTAGAAATAGTTGCATTAATTAGATTATAGAAAGTCTATTCTATGAGCCCAAAGATAAACTTTATAATTAACAAAGCAATAATTCATCTGACCAATTTTTAGTTAATTATGTTGCAAAACCATCACAACTCAGAAACAGCTATCCTTATCTGTTCAAGTGCCTTTTCAAGTATTGCTCTAGGACATGCCACGTTCATTCTCATAAAACCCTCACCATTTGATCCGAAGTATGTGCCTGAACTCATGGCTACACCTGCCTTTGAAGTCATAAACCTTGTGAGTTGTCCTCCATTTAGACCTAATTGTCTGCAATCAAGCCACATAAGATATGTTCCTTCTGGACGCTCCACTTTTATTTTTGGAATATATTTGTCAAAATAGTTCTTAACAAAATTTACATTCTCCTCAATATATTTTAATAGCTGCTCAAGCCACTCTTCTCCATGCCTAAAAGCTGCCTGTATAGCAGCAATGCTCATACAATTATTACCTTCCACGTGAAGTTTGTCCCACATTTGGTCAAATTGATGCTTAAGTTCTTCATTAGGAAAAATAACAATTGATGACTGAAGCCCAGCTAAATTAAAGGTTTTTGTAGCAGAAATGCAGGATATTGTTATTTCTCTAAGCTGTTCTGATATTGAAGCAAATGGAGTATGTTTATTCCCCCATAAAATCAAATCAGAATGAATTTCATCTGAAATAACCTTTATACCATATTTCAGACATATATCTCCCAACTTCTTTAGTTCATCAAATGACCATACTCGTCCTACAGGATTGTGCGGACTGCACAGAATCAAGTATTTTGCCCCTTGCTTTGCTTTTTCCTCCAAATCCTCATAATTCATATAGTACCTACCATCAACTTCTTTTAACGGGCTTTCCAGCAGTTCTCTAGATGCCTGCTTAACCGCATTAAAAAAAGGACGATATACAGGTGTTTGAATTATAACTTTGTCCCCTGGATTGGTGAGTTTTTGAATAATCATGCATATTGAAGGCATAACTCCCAAACAAGAACTCATTAACTTTTTATCTATGTTCCAGTTCTTTCTTTTCTTTTGAAATTCGCATACATCATCAAAATATGAATCTGGTCTCATCGTATATCCAAATATGCCATTTTCTATTCTATCCTTCATGGCATCAATAATAGGTTGTGCTACTTTAAAATCCATATCAGCGACCCATAAAGGTATAAGTTCTGAAGAGCCATAAAGTTCTTTAAGCTTTGCATGCTTTTCAGCAAATGTAGACTTTCTATCAATTATTTCATCAAAGTTGTATTTCATAGCTGGTTGGCCTCCTTACAAAAATTAAAAGACAGTATAAACAGAATTAATAGAATAATTTGATTAAAATAAATAAAGGATTAAGATTCTATAAAAGTAATCTCAATCCTTTATTTGGTGCCGAAGACCGGAATCGAACCGGTACGGAGGGTTAACTCCGCAGGATTTTAAGTCCTGTGCGTCTGCCAGTTCCGCCACTTCGGCTTGGCCACCATCGCTAACCATTCGCGACTAGCTTATTATAATACTATATGCACTAAAGTGTCAACACCTAAATTAAAAATTTTTTAAAAAATTTTAATTTTTTTATATAAATTATTATAGTACTTGTAATCCTCTTTATTATTTTATATAAAACAAAGTAAACAAATCATAAAAGCACACAAAATAAGGCCATTACAAGCGCCTAAAAATTAATTTAAACCATAATAATAAATGTTAAACTGAAAACGAGTATTCTGAAACTGTATATTAATCCAACGTTAATTAATACTGGGCTGATTTTCTATATCCGCCGCCTCCACGTTTGGAATCAACATTTTTCTTCAAGTCATGTAACCTTTCATCGCTATCTTTCAAAAATTTTGCTAAGCGATCCTCAAATGATGTGTTACTGGCAGCATTTTTGTTGCTATTCCATTCTATCTCCATTGGAGGCTTTACAGACATTGCAGCTTGTTTTGGTTCACAAGCTTTTTTTATAGAAAGGCTCACTTTACCATTTGAATCAATTGAAACAATTTTAACCTTTACAATCTGATTTTCTTTAAGATGAGCATTTATGTCCTTTACATACTCTTGGGCAACTTCAGAAATATGAACTAATCCTGTTCTCCCCTCTGGCAATTGAACAAATGCTCCAAATGCCGTAATGCCAGAAACCTTACCCTCAACTATTGTACCTACTTCAAGCGGCATAAAATAAGAAATCCTCCCCAGTTAACCAAGCTTACTACGTACTAAAACTTAATTTTTTTAAGCCATCTTCTTACGTTTACGTCAAGCTATAGTTATTTATTAGTATCAATATATATTTTTTCGTTATCTTTAATATAGCCTAATTTTTCTCTAGCCATTTGCTCATAAAACTCATCAGTATTAATCAATGATTTCTGTTTCAAAAGCTGCTGATTCTTGGCTGTCTCAATATTAATGTTTCTTTGCAGTTCTTGGTTTTTAAGTTCCTTTTCGTCAATACTGATTTGAAGTGTATATAATGTATATCCAAAATAACAAACTGAAATAATTACTAAATATGTTAACAGTTTCAACTTCTTTTGTTTTTTCATTATTAACCCTCTCATCAATATCTTTTGTAAAATAAAAATTGCTACTCCAACATTTTCTATATTCTATATGTCGGTAAAAACTCCTGCAAAATTAATTATTTTTTATTCTTTTTTTAATTTTTTTAAAGTAGCCATTCTCTTTAATTTCTTTTCAGTAACACTACTTGCTTTACTGCTAAAACCTTTTATTTTATCAAATAATATTTTAGTAAAAATAAGAGTTTGATTGGAAATAAAAGAAATTGGTTTCTCCAATAAGGCATATATTTTTTTTATTATAAATTTAACTAATATTATTAAAGGATTAAAAATAATCCTCAACAACTTATATAGTAATTTCAGTATTACTTTTACAACCTTATATAGCATTATAAATGGATAACTTACTACCTTAAATATAAACAAAACTATTCTTTTTATTATATTAATAATCATTACAGAGGAAGCAATAAATATACTGCTGAATAACGCCTCATATAGTAACACTCCAATAATATTTCCTATAAATATATATCCTCGCATCTCACCACTATTACTTTTATACACTGTAATGAATAAAAATACCGCAACTGCAAGCCAGTAAATAATATCTTCTATACTTACTATTACTGCATTTGTTTTTATTGCTCTTCTTTTTATTCTTAAAAAATCATAAAAGAAGGCTACTATCGCACCGCCAACAATTGCATACATAAATATGTATACTTGGTCTACAATATGTATCATTTGCTTTACCACAAGCCTTTACTGTTTTATAATTAACCTGAAGTTACTACTTAAACATTTTGCCAAAGAAAGACTTTGATTTACCTATTTCCCCATCACTGTATTCTAAAGAATAAATATCTCCTTCAATAATAAGTTCATTGCTCTCTAGGCAAAGTTTATTTATGTGAAGTTCTCCGCCACGAATAATAAGTATTCCTAAATCCGTTATAGCAACTATCATCTGATCGTTAAAGCTTTCAACATCAACAACACCGGTAATAACTAGTTTTTCTCTGTTTTCAAGCAGTAAAGTTTGATTTTTAGGCTTTATTATTTTCTTTTCTTCCATTATTAAATCCCTCCTTTATCCTATACATATGCATGTACAAATAAAAAAAGAACAAACACGCACCAGCGTTTTGCTCTTCTTTAAAATTACTTATTAATTTAAACAATTTAATTTAAACAATAAAATTTACTTTATAACGTACATTTCTTTTGCATCGTCCTTTGTTACATGCTCTGTGACCCTAGTTATCTCAATTGTCGTTGTATTATTTCCAAATTGAATTTCAACTACATCGCCAACCTTAACCTCAGAGCCCGGTTTAGCAATCTTATCATTGATTTTAACTCTACCTTGCTCACAAACTTCATTTGCAACGGTTCTCCTTTTGATAATCCTGCTTACCTTTAAATATTTGTCTATTCTCATTTTAACCTCCAATCTGCTCTCGGCAGATAAAATAATCCATTTTGCAGCGAATTATTTTTAAGCTAATTTAACCCCCTGTTTGACTTTTACATACTAGAAACCTCCAAAAATTAATATCTATCATGTAAAGTTCTAAATAAATTGTACTTATATAGCACAGATACTATCTATTAAAAAAATCTGGAGGCTTCTGCGCTTAAATAAATCCGCTAAGATATTCTATCGATATCTTTCTATTGGTTAACCTTTTCTTTTAAGTCTTTACCAGCTTTAAATGTAGGAACTTTACTCTCTGGAATATCAATTTCCTCCATTGTCTGAGGATTTCGTCCCTTTCTTGCTGCTCTTTGCTTAACTTCAAATGATCCAAAGCCTATTAGCTGAACTTTATCATTATTTGCTAATGCTTCTTCTACACTTTCAATTAATGCACTTAGCGCTTTTTCAGAATCTTTTTTAGTCAATCCTGATTTTTCAGCAATGCTGTCTACTAATTCTGACTTATTCATTAACAATTCCTCCCATAAGGTATATTATAACGCCTAGAATTAACATGAAATTTTCAATTATAAAGTATAAAGAAATTTCATTACATCAGTAGCGTTTCATCGAGGCGAGAGATATTCTCACGCCTGAAAATCAACACAATATTCACGTCTTTTTGAAGTGGTTGCCTCGTTAAAATACCTAGAATCATATATAAGATTTTTCTATTAAATTTTTCGATTGTAGAAAAATTTCACTTCTTCAGCGGTATTTCACCGAGATCAATGATATCTCACTGTCTTTAAACAAATGCGGTACGCGCTATATTATTAAAGAGGGTAGCTTTAATTACCTTGTTATAATACCTAGAATCATTGTGAATTTTTTCGACTATAGAAAAATTTAACTACTTATTTCACTTCTTTTAGAGGCATTTCGAGGTATTTCAACGAGGTCAAATATATTCTCACCGTCTTTAATCAAATGCAGTACACGCCGCATTATTAATGATGATGACTTTAATTACCTCGTTCTAATATGATTCTAACCATTTTTATCATATTTATGCATTTTTGCCTCTTCCCAAAGCTCATCCATTTCAGAAAGACTCATTTCATTAATATTTTTACCAATTTCTGAAGCTCTCTTCTCAACAATTTCAAATCTTCTGATAAATTTATTTGTAGACTGAGATAAAGAAAGTTCAGGATGTACCTTTAGGAATCTTGAAAGATTTACAATTGAAAACAATACATCTCCCAATTCATCTTCAATACCTGCTTTATCTGACTTTTTATACTCAGCTTCAAGTTCATTTATTTCTTCTCTAACTTTAGCAAAAACATCATCTATATTATCCCAATCAAACCCTACTTGAGCAGCCTTCTGCTGTACTTTGAAACTTCTCATAAGAGCAGGTAAATTTGCTGGTACATCCTGCAACACAGAAGTTTGATTTTTGCTTCCCTTCTCCTTTTTTTTGATTTCCTCCCAGTTTTTTAGAACTTCACTGGATGTTTCAGCGCTAACATCTCCAAAAACATGAGGATGGCGATGTATCATCTTGTCACAAACCCCATTTATAACATCCTCAATACTAAAATCTCCGTTTTCTTTTGCTATTTGTGCATGAAATACTACCTGCAGCAAAACATCACCCAGTTCTTCACACATCCTTTTTTTATCTTCTAAATCCACAACCTCCAAATACTCATAGGTTTCTTCTATAAGGTACTTTTTTAAGCTCTGATGAGTTTGCTCTCTGTCCCACGGGCAGCCTTCTTCACTTCTCAGAATTTCCATAATATTTATCAGTCTCTCTAGTTTACCTTTATCCATTTTGGGTTCTCCTTATTTCTATCATAAAATTATTACCATAATAAAATTATTGCCATAATAGTCAATTTACCGATAGTCTTATCTGCGTTTAATTTAAGTTTTAAAGCAAAATTAGCTTTAATGCACTAAAAAATATTATTGACCTTAAATAGACCGTCGAACGCATTTATAAAACCAATCCCACTATAGTCTGCTATTTAATTATACAAACTTCTTAATAATACGCATATAAAATAAACCAACTGGGATAGTTGATTTCAATATGGTGTAACAGCCTAAAATTAGCATTTTTATTATACTATATTTTTAATTCAAAAGAAAAGCATATGTAAACTAGGATGTTTTGTATATGAAACAGAATAACAAATAGCAATATATGCTTTTGTTATTATTTCTGAAATGTCTTAAGAGATTACAATCCTTTTTAAAATAATTGAGGAAATAATGTTGATGATAATAAACTCAATTGAAGAAAGCTTATAATAGCCCTTGCGTTTGCTTTGAGAATCTTGCTAATTATCTCACAGTCAGCGGAAGATTATTTAGCAGAATAAAGTCAATTACTATTGGCAAGCCTAACAAAATGAAGAATATGCATTAATTAGCTAAGTTAACCTAACTAATAGGTATAACTAGTTTTTTTTCATGCTTGTATGGCAGCTAAGACCTAAAATAGTAATTGACTTTAGCATTTTATTATAATTTAATATTTAGCTTATACCAATTTTTTTGCCTACAGTAGTATCTTTTTGTTAGCTTAATTCTGTAGGTAACTACTAAATTACATTCTCAGTTTCGTCTGCTATCACTTCAAATAATTCATCATCTTGATTATCATTTGAATCTTCTACAGCTTCTTCATTTAAGCCTTCATTTGAAACATCATTTAAATCTTCTGTATCTATTCCCTTATACTTTGAATCAGCAAAAAATACCCTGTCAGCAACCACCTCTGTGACATAATGCTTATTTTTTTGATCGTCTTCCCACATTCTTGTATGTATACTTCCCTGCAGAGCTATTCGATGCCCCTTTGCGAAATACTTACTTGAAAACTCAGCTGTTTTACCCCAAGTTACAATAGGAATAAAATCAGTTTTCCTATTCTCAAATACTTTTTTAATGTCTCTGTCAACTGCCAATACAAAGGAAGCTACAGCTTTAGAATTTTTTGAGGTATAACGTAAATCAACATCCTTTGTTAATCTACCAACTAGACTTACATTATTCATAATTATTCTCCTTCTGCTCTAACAATAAGAGCTTATATTTATATTATTACTGCTCTCAACCTAAACATATAAATTCTTAAAATAACTTTCTCAGAATATTTATTTGTTAAGCTTGAAAAGCATATGTAACCTATAAAATGAATTTTTCAGCTCAAACTTCGTAGCTAAATATACTGCTAAAATCTAATACACAGGTGTGGCAGCTTTATCAAATGAAAAGTAAATAGATAAACTCGAAATTATACTAGGTAAGCGCTAATTATACTTTTGAGATATTTGGGCAACAAACCATTGATATTTCTACCACTTCAATAGGCTTTCTATGTGCGAAGTTTGAGGTTTGAGTTATTTAGATATTAACCAAACACAGAACTGTTAATTTTGAATCATACAGAAGTAATCTCTATACCTGTCCAAGTATCCTATAATTCATTATCAATAGACAAACAGTGTATAGATACTTTTTAGGGATTGGCATTGTTTCCTTTTTGAGGATAATTACTAGAAAGAGAGAATTCCCCAAAAATAATAAAGATTAACTTTTGTCTATAAATTGAAATGTTTAAAAAGCACAAAATATGTTTGAAATGAAATTTAACATAATCCATACAATACTTTAAATTTAAATACTGGATAAAAGCCGAAAAGTAAATTTGAAAAAATAAAATTAACTAAAAGATAATATTAGAATATTAAGAAATGAACATCCATGCATTTTTCACAAATTCAAGATAATTATATAATATATGGCATTAACTGTCAATATCCATTTATTTATCAGTATTTATTTCCACCCTAAAATCATAATCAGCAGAATTAACTTTTAGAAATTTGTATAAAATGGGAGAACTACATCGATATCAATTTTAAGACCATCCATGTCCATTATTTTATTAAATTTATGGTAATTAATTACCATGAAAGGCTTAAATACTGAAATTTAAAAACTTTATGTTTGAAAATCACTATACATTTTATGTAAAAGTCTTGTATATTCATCCGGCTTTGTTATACAAAAGTTTAAAAATTTCTAGACATTTTATACAGGACAATAGGATAAATTATTATAAAGGAGAAGACCTAATGTTTCAATCCTCTCCTTAAATTAACCTAGTTCATTTGTTATACTTTTATTAAATTTAAATAACCTATTCACTCAACAGTATTTTTATTAATTTTGTTCCATTTGCTTACCTAAAAAACTAGCCGCTGATTGAGCAAGTTTAACTTCAATCTCACCCATTTTTGTATTTGCATCAGTAGACAGTAAAATAACTGAACCTATTGGATCGCCTTCAGATATTATAGGAGAAACTACTTGTGACGTATACTTTCTTTCTCCGTTTTCATCTGCCAATATCAAAATAGCTTTTTCTTCAGGAGATTTTATAAGTAGAGTAGTTTTGTCTTCAATGGTTTTTTCCACTTCACTGCTCAATTGTTTCTCAAGGAATTCCTTTTTAGACGCACCTGAAACTGCAATTATAGAATCTCTGTCAGTTATACAAGTAATGTGTCCGCTTGTTTTATGCAATGATTCTGCATATTGTGTGGCAAAATCGCTGAGTTCTCCTATAGGAGAATACTTCTTTAAAATAACCTCTCCTTCCTTGTCGGTAAATATCTCTAGTGGGTCACCTTCCCTTATTCTTAAAGTCCTTCTTATTTCTTTCGGTATAACAATTCTTCCAAGATCGTCTATACGTCTAACTATTCCAGTTGCTTTCAATTTAGTATTACCTCCTTAATAGGTTATTTTAGTCTTAGTATTGTTAAGTTGATGATTTTTTATACATAATTGGTAACTCAATTGATACCATCCATTTTTTACACACAAAAAAGAACCACACAATGTGTGATTCTCTTTTTTAAGTATAATTATTCTCCGTATAATTCTAAATTTAATTTGTTTAATACTTTATCATTTTTAATGATTTCGTATTTTTTGTCTTTCTTCCAGCCTTCTAATCTTTCAGTTATTTCCTCAGTAAATTTCGCCATTTTAAGATTTGATTTTATGTCTTCTTTAATTTCATCAAAATCCTTTACAGCACGTTTATCTACTCTTACAATATCATAACCATAAGCAGCATCAACAATTCCTACTGCTCCCACATCATTTGCAAAAGCCCAATTTTCCAAATCAGCAAGAACTGCATATTGAGTACTTAATTGACCTTTTACGAAAGTCATTTCAATGTTATCAGCAGTTGCACTTGAATTATTCTCTGTTGCTAAAATTTTCATATCTTTTCCAGCTTTTATTTGTGTTACTATATTTTCTGCCTGCTTCTTTAGCTCAGACTTTTTCCCTTCACTAACTGGTGCACCATTATTGTCATAAGTAGAAAGTACTATGTGTGATATTGTAACCTCTTCAAATAATTCCGGATTGTCATCATAGTATTTCTTCACTTCTTCATCAGTAACAATTATCTTGCTATTTTTTTGCTCTTCTTGAATATAATTTTGCTGTAAAATAAGTCCTTTGTAGAAATCCTTAAATTGATTATATGTTACACCATAATCAATCTTAATGGATTCCTTAGCTGCTTCTTCACTTCCATATTGTTGAATAATAGTAGAATCAATATTATTTATATCCTCATTTGAAAGTTTAACTCCAGCCTCTTCAGCCTTTATCAGCATAATTTTGTTTTCCTGCAATTGGTTTAGAGTATCCTTTTGTATTTGCTCTTTAATTGCTTCTCCATTCTTTTGTTGATTCCAATCATAACTATCTATTGTAGTATTGGCATCAACACCTGCACTTGCTAAAAACTGCTGCATATTAATCTTTGAAATGACTATATATTCTGGTGCTGTAATTTTATACTTGTCCACTGTAGCTACATATGCGGCTGACCATGGCTTAAAAATAAATAATACTACAGTAGCTGCTATTATTACCAGAGCAGCAAAAACTCCAATAATCAAACCCTTTGATTTTTTCTTTCCTTTCTTTTTTGCAGTTCCTTTTACACTGGTAGCTGCAATTTCATTTTCTTTTGCATCTGTACTTGTATCAGCAATTGTATTTTCTATTGCTTCCTCATTTACATTTGCATTTTCATGTACATTCTCATTCTCCAAAGGTAATCGCTCCCCATTATATATTTTTCTGACTCATGAATCCTGTATTTTACAAAATCCCACTATAATAATTATATTCAATTATTCTAAATACTGCAATTTAATAATGTCATGTAATAAAATCTTAATATTTGACAGTATATCCTTTGCATTATTATTATTCAGTTTAAATGTTATATATGGATTACTGCTTGCATTAAACAAAATTCTTCTAGGGTATTTATCCATAAGACTTCCGATATATAATGAAACTTTGACTGCAGATTTACTTAATTGAAAAATAACATAATCGTCCTTTTGCTGCACATTAATAAATCCACATTTCTTTGCAAGCATCTTTATATATGCTATATCCATTAAATTTTCTACTTCCTCTGGAATATCTCCATATCTATCTATAAGTTCATCCTTAATATCAATTACATCATTTTCATCTAGTATGGCTGCTATTTTCTTGTACATATCTATTTTTAGTTCCTCAGAACTTATATAATCATCATCAATATATGCACTTACATTTAAGTCAATGGAAATTTCCTCATCAGATATATTACTGTTATCACCACTATATTCACGGACAGCTTCCTCAAGCAGCTTGCAATACATTTCATATCCCACAGTTTCCATATGCCCGTGCTGCTCAGAGCCAAGTAAATTACCAGCACCTCTGATTTCCAAATCCCTCATTGCTATTCTGAAACCTGAGCCAAACTCAGTAAACTCTTTTATAGCCTGAAGCCTTTTTTCAGCCACCTCAGACAATACCTTATCCCTTTTGTAAGTAATATACGCATAGGCCAATCTATTTGAGCGGCCCACTCTACCTCTTATTTGATATAGTTGAGACAGTCCCATTCTGTCTGCATCCTCAACTATTATTGTGTTCACATTTGGCATGTCTAGCCCCGATTCAATAATTGTTGTACAAACTAAAACATCATATTCACCGTTTATAAAGCTATACATAATGTCTTCTAATTCTTTTTCATTCATTTGACCATGGGCTATAGCTACTCTCGCTTCAGGTACAAGGGTCTTAATTTCGTTAGCCTTTAGTTCAATTCCTCTAACCCTGTTATATAGATAAAAAACCTGTCCATTTCGTGAAAGTTCTCTAATTATGCCATCCCTTATTAATTCAGCATTATACTCCATTACATATGTTTGAACAGGATACCTCTCCTCAGGAGGATCTTCTATTACACTTATGTCTCTTATTCCTACTAAAGACATGTGCAAGGTTCTTGGTATAGGTGTAGCCGTTAAAGTCAACGCATCTACATTAGGCTTTAACGCTTTTAGCTTTTCTTTATGACTTACACCAAATCGTTGTTCTTCATCAACTACAAGAAGTCCTAAGTCTTTAAATTCAATGTCCTTTTGCAGTAATCTATGAGTTCCAATTAGTACATCTATATTTCCATTCTTTACATCCCTTATTATTTTCTTCTGTTCAGCTGCTGTACGAAATCTGCTTATTACATCTACTGTTACAGGAAAATCACTCATTCTCTTCTTAAAATTCTCAAAATGCTGCTGCGCCAATATAGTTGTTGGAACAAGGTAGGCAACCTGTTTCCCATCCATTACAGCCTTAAATACTGCTCTTATTGCAACCTCAGTCTTTCCATATCCTACATCACCACAGAGAAGCCTATCCATGTGCTTATTTGATTCCATATCCTTCTTTATTTCATCAATACACTTCAGTTGATCATCTGTTTCATCATAAGGAAAAATTTCTTCAAACTGTCTTTGCCAAACTGTGTCTTTAGAAAAAGCAAATCCATTTGATGCTTCACGTTGTGCATACAGCTTTATTAACTCAGCAGCAAGCTCTCTAAGTGATTCTTTTACCCTATTTTTTGTTTTAGCCCATTCTGTACCACCAAGTTTATTAACCTTTGGCACCTTGCCCTCTGAGCCTATATATTTTTGAATTAAATCTAACTGGTTTGTTGGAATATACAAAAAGCCATTATCCTGATATTTTATTTTAAGATAATCTCTCTTAATTTCACCAACTGATAATTTTTCAATACCTATATATTGTCCTATTCCATGTGCTTGGTGAACAACAAAATCACCTACATTCAGGTCAGAGAATGCCTTAATTTTATTACCATCATGCTTGGATTTTGCCTTCTTTATCCTTTTGTCTTGTCCAAATACTTCTTTGTCACTTATTATTACAAAACCTATTGTAGGGTATTCAAATCCCTTTTGAAGGCTTCCACGGGTTATCACAACCTCTTTGTTTAAAAGTTCTCTATCAAGGTTATCTACAAAGTTTGCCACAATTTCATTAGCTGCAAGTGTTTCAACTAATCTATGACCTCTTCCGCTAGGACCTGAAAGAACAATAATTTTATATTCTTTTTCTCTTAAATGCTGTATATCATTAACAAGCAACTCCATATGATTTTGATATGAATTACCAGTCCTGCACGGAATTGAAATTTGAGTATATGGCCTTATAAAAGAATTATTTGAAGAAATTGCAGCCATAGTAACAATTCTTAACCTATGAACACTCTTTAAAATATAATCCATAGAGTGATCCCAGCTTGCTCCATTTGGCAACATTGCACCCTTCTCAAGCATACTTTTATACAATTCATCCTGTTCAAGGGCTAAATTCTCAATTCTCTGTTCAATTCGCAATGTTTCATCAAAGACGGCTATTACATCGTTGTCAATGTAATCAAGAATTGATGCTGGTTTTTCCAGTATATATGGCATATATCTGTCTATTCCTGCAAAATAGTGGTTTGTATTAATTTTTTCAATGTCCTCATTAACCCTTTTAACTATTTTGCTGCTTATATCAGAATTTCCTTTCTTGTTTAGCTTCTTTACATATTCTGATAAATCCTTATTAATCTTGGAAATAATATTTTCCTTCGTTCCTTGCTTATATACAACATCTCTGGCAGGTGATATCTGACATTTGTCTATTGCTTCCGTTGAACGCTGAGTATTGGCATCAAAGTATCTAATGGAGTCAACTTCAGTATCAAAAAGTTCTATACGAAAGGGTTGCTCCTCATTTATTGAAAATATATCGATAATTCCTCCACGAACTGCAAATTGCGCCTTTCCCTCTACTAATTCAACTCTTTCATATCCATATAATACTAGTTTTGATATTAACTCATCTAATTCAATTTGTGTTCCAACATTAATGGATATAATTCCATCTCTGAATATGTCCATAGGAGATATCATTTGAACAAGTGCTTCTGCTGAAACAACCAATATTTTATAGTCACCCTGCATACATCGTAATAGGGTTTTAACTCTTTGATAGATAATATCATTACTCCTAGCTTCAACATCGTAAAGCATAGTTTCCTTCGGCGGTAAATAGAGAACATCATCCCCTAGAAATAACGAAAAATCATCAAATACTCTTCTAGCCTGCATTTCATTATATGTTATAAACAGACCTCTGGTCTTTGCATGAGTACACAATGAATATATTAAATGAACCTTCTGAGAATCAGATGGTCCAATAACCGAAACAGCACCCATATCTTCCTTTATAGCAGATAAAAGTGTATTATACTCTTTTAATTTCAGTAGAGGATCTGTAAATAAATTCATTCCTGTGCCTCCAAATTATTGTATAGAATTAATGCCGCATAACGACAGTCAGGTTCCTTATTGTAACAAAGCAAGAAATTTGCATAGCAAAGCTATTTGCTTTTCTCAAATATTCATCATTTGCATACAAATTGCCTTAGTTCAAAGATTACCAAACAAATACCTTATAACATCTAAGTCCCATTGGACAAAACACTTCAAAAAAATTCACTTGATTCTAGTGGTTATAACAATTCATAGCCTTTTCAGTTCCGCTTTTTGTTATCATTATAGCTGCTTCAGCTGCTTTTTCAATACTATTAAATATTATTTCCCATTCTTCCTTAGGGAACTTACTAAGCACATAGTCTGCAAGGTCCCACTTTTCAGGCGGACGCCCAATGCCAATCCTTATCCGTGGAAAGTTTTCCGCTTGAAGCTGATATATTATAGATTTCATACCATTATGAGAGCCAGAACTGCCTTTTGGTCTAACCCTTATTTTACCGGGTTCTAAGTCAATATCATCATATATAACTATCACTTTATCTAATGAAAGCTTGTACCAGTTCACAATTTCTCTGACACTTTCACCGCTTAAGTTCATAAATGTTTGAGGCTTAACAAGTATAACTCTTGTTTCTCCAATTATTCCATCACCATATACTGCTTTAAAGCCAATCTTTGAAAGCTTTATATTATGTTTCTCTGAAAGGTAATCTATTGTACGAAATCCAACATTATGTCTGGTATTTTCATATTTATTACCTGGATTACCGAGACCTACAATCAGAAATATGTCCTCCAAATTAGTACCTCCAGTCCTAAAAAAACTATTTAATAACTACTATATAATAGCTTTTCATTATTTAATTACATATTTAAAAGGGCGGTTCCTAAACAATACAAGTTGATAAACCAACGTTGCTATGTCAGATAAGAACCACCCATAAAAGTAAAGTCAATTACGTCATCTCTATATTTATCTGCCAATGGCTTTAAACTGCAATTGACTTTTTTAATTTACACCTGAGTAAATAAAGTGCTAATTGATATATCTCCATAAATTCTTTCAATTGCTTCTGCCAAAATACTTGCAACTGATAATGTTGTTATCTTATCAATTTTCTTCTCTTCACTTAATGGAATAGTATTTAAAACTACCATCTCTTTTATAGCCGATGCTTGTATTCTCTCAATAGCGGGACCAGAGAGAACAGCATGTGTGCAGCATGCATATACTTCCTTTGCACCTGCATCAATTAATGCATTTGCACCATTAACGATAGTACCAGCTGTATCTATCAAGTCATCAACAAGTACACATTTTTTATTTCTAATATCACCAATGATATTCATTACCTCAGATACATTTGCCTTAGGTCTGCGCTTATCTATAATAGCTAATGGACATTCTAGTCTTTCAGCCACTTTTCTAGATCTTGTAACACTGCCTACATCAGGAGAAACAATAACTAAATCGTCATGATCTATAAATTTCTCTTTAAGATATTCTGCTATAATAGGTAATCCTAATAGATGATCCACTGGAATATCAAAAAAACCTTGAATTTGTGGAGCATGTAAATCCATTGTCAATATTCTGTCTGCACCTGCAGTAGTAATCAAATTTGCAACTAATTTAGCTGAAATAGGATCCCTAGCTCTTGCTTTTCTGTCTTGTCTTGCATATCCAAAGTATGGTATAACGGCAGTAATTCTACCAGCAGAAGCCCTTTTAACTGCGTCAATCATAACTAAAAGTTCCATAAGATTATCATTTACTGGTTGACATGTTGATTGAATAATAAAGACGTCAGAACCTCTTACCACCTCTCCGATATTTACAGCAGTTTCTCCATCACTAAATCCACCAACACTAGCAATACCTACAGGAATACCTATTTTATCGGCAATTTCATTAACTAATCCCCTATTTGAATTTCCTGCAAATATTTTTATGTCCTTTCCATGCAAATTCATTTCAATTCTCCTTTTTTAACCGCTATGTTTTAATTTATTTTCATTATAACCCATATTATAATGTCTGTAAAAATGCCAAAATTCAAAACAAAATTTTTCGATTTTATACACCGTCAAAAAACACTTGTGGTTTTTGTGGCTCGAAAATGCACCTTATTCGTACATACTTTATTTTCGAACTATTATGTTCATCGGCGCATAAGTAAGGCGAGAAAAGTCCTCACCGCCTAAAAAGCCAAGAAATACCCGCCACTCATAGAAATGGAGGACATTTTCTTGCATATCTGTAATATGATTAATACATAAAATCATATTCTGTTTTGATTGTAAGTATTATTTAACCAGCCATAAAGTTTAAGTTATCTTAAAATAAGCAGAGGCAGTGGTAAAAACCGCTTTCTTAGCTAGCTAAATTTGCTAATTTGTGATTTCAACTAAAGCTAAATATTTTTAAAAGTCAACAAGCCTGCAATAATTAATATGATTAAAACTCATTTATTAATCATATTAATACCATCAAAATTGCTATCCTCGAGTCAAACCCTTTTTACTAACCCAATCATGCTTTATCACCTGACGTTCACGAGCTATTGCCAATGAATTTTCAGGCACAGCATCTGTTATAGTAGAACCAGCAGCTGTGTAAGCACCACTATGAACTATAACTGGTGAAACTAAATTAGTATTACATCCAATAAAGCAATTATCTTCAACTATAGTCTTATTTTTATGCTTACCATCATAATTCACTACTACAACTCCACAACCTACGTTTACATTTTTCCCTATCTCAGCATCTCCTATATAGGTTAAGTGTGAAATTTTCGTTTTATCTCCTATTAAAGACTTCTTAATTTCTACAAAATCACCAATCTTAACTTTGCTGCCTATAACACTGCCTGGTCTCAAATATGCAAATGGACCAACATGAGTTTCATCACCGATAGAACTGTCAATAGCAACTGAATTAGCTACTTCTACGTTATTTCCAATAATACAGTTTGAAATTCTTGAATTAGGTCCTATTGTACAATCCTCACCAATAGCAGTATTCCCCTGAAGAATGGTATTAGGCAAAATAATGCTGTCCATACCAATTTCAACACCATAATCAATATACGTAGATGATGGATCAACAATTGTAACACCGGAAAGCATTATTTGTTGATTAATCCTAGATTTGATTTCTTCTGTTGCCAAAGAGAGTGCTACTCTATCCTTAACTATTAAGAATTGGCTTTTATCCTCATAAATGCTTTTATTAGATTTCTCTGTGACTTTGAAAATATCTTTAAGAATATCTCTTGAAAGGCTTGAAATATTTAGTTCATTTAGCTTCTTAATCAGAATCTTACAATCAAAAGCATACACTACTGCTTCCCCGTCACTAGCAAATACAGCTGTTGCATTATTTCCTTCAGCAATATGAATTGTAAGCAGTCGCTGAACTGTTTCTGCTAGAATCAAAGGTTGATCTGACCAATTAATTACCACTTGCTGGGCTTGGCTTAGAATCTCT
Source organism: Ruminiclostridium herbifermentans (assembly GCF_005473905.2). NCBI lineage: Bacteria > Bacillati > Bacillota > Clostridia > Eubacteriales > Oscillospiraceae > Ruminiclostridium > Ruminiclostridium herbifermentans. The sequence goes on along the minus strand of NZ_CP061336.1, from coordinate 602,750 downwards.
TTGCATTTCTCCAAATCCTGAAATGAGATAGATTGGATATTATTAGTTACTTCTTCTAATGGAACTTTGGACCACTGTTGGACACTTCGTCCTAAAATATTATGGTGTTCTTTTGCAACTTTTGATTTAAAATCACAATCATTATTGTCAGAAATAACTAATCCTAAACTTATATACATTGTCAAAGCCTCCATTTGTTTTTACAGGATATATTCTCTCATTTTTACAGAATAATTTCAACCCATTACTATAACTAAATATTTCAACATAATTGTATATAAGTTGTGCAATTTTCTATATTCCATAAGATAATTCAGATAGCCATTAAAAAAAAGGATACCTAAAAAAGTATCCTTTATAATTTTCTATTTTCCCTAAATTCTTTTTAACTTATCCTGAATCTTTCCTAAATTCATTCTAATTTCTTATAAGTTTTCGTAACTTGCTAATATTGCACTTTGTAGTTTTTCTCTTGCTTGTGCATTTATTGGATGCGCAATATCTCTAAATTCACCATCAGGTGTCTTTCTACTTGGCATCGCCATGAACAAACCGTTCTGGCTTTCAATAATTTTAATGTCATGCACAACAAATTCGTTATCAAATGTTACTGATACGACTGCTTTCATTTTTCCTTCTGTTTCAATCTTCCTAATTCTAATGTCTGTGATTTCCATAATGGCAAAACCTCCAAGAAATATTATGTGATTATATCTAATATTCGCCAATAATTCATACATTCCTTCTTTTTTAAATGAAATTTTGCAATATAATCTTAAAAAATTACTTGAATTTTGCGGAATACTGTCTATTTACTTGGTTTTATGTCAATTTCTGTATCCTCTTGGAAATCCAGACACGAATTTAAGGTAACTAATGAGTAATATTTATCTACCAACTTCTTTTCAGGTTGATTTGTTTCAATAAGTACACCAATACCAACTACTTCACTTTCAAATTGATGTGCCATTTCAATAATACCTTTTGATGTGCCTCCACCCTTCATAAAGTCGTCAATAAACAATATCTTGGAATTTTTCTTTAATGACTTCACAGGAAGTACCATGGTCTGTATTTTTTTTGATGAGCCTGAAAGATAGTTAATATTCACAGACGCTCCATCAGTAGCTACATTATAGTGCCTTACAATTACCAGAGGAACATCCAAGTACTGAGCAGTTGCAAATGCTAGAGGAATTCCTTTAGTCTCTACAGTTATCACATAATCTAATTCTAAATTATAAAATTTGCTTGCAAATATCATAGCAATTTTATTCACCCATTCAGGGTTATATATAATGTCAAGGATATAAAGGTAGCCTCCAGGCAGTACTCTGTCTTGTTTTGATAACTCCTTTGAAAGTTCATCAAGTGTTAACTGAATATCATTTTCATTCATATAAGGAACATATTTGACTCCTCCAGAAGCACCAGCTATAGTTATAATATTTCCCAATGAATTTTTTTGAAAAGTTTTCTGTAAAAAGTCCAAATCCTCGCTAATTGTAGATTTAGCCGAACCGAACATTGCAGAAAAATAACCCAAAGTAAAAATCTTATTGGGATTATCACATAATGTCTTCATTATAATTGTAAGTCTTTCGTTTCGTTGGATCTTATCCATTTTATCTCCTCAAATCTATAGTTTGCATTTATATAATGTCTGCTGTCAGTACATACATATGAACAATAAGTTATCAAGCCGTTGTAAGTATCAAATTTTACCTTACTACACTGATATATAATTGATAATATCTCAAACCAAAAATTTATACAACAACATTTATTATTATATAATAATTTCCGAATAATTTCACTCAAATTCATATTAACATTCGGAAATTTATTAATCAAGACTTATATTTTGAATATATTTATCCTTTAGGCGTCATATACTATTTTATGTGCAAGTGTGTTTAAATCTATAATTAATTTAGTTTTCCCAATACCTTTTACATTTCTAAGAAAATAATGTATTATTTTTATGATGAACATGCAATATGGAGATTCAATATGATTTTTTTTGAATGAATTTTTTGAATTAAATTTTTGAATTAAATTTTTTTGAATTAAATTTTTTGACTGTAGAAAAATTTAATTACACTGGCAGTATTTCAACGAGGCTGGCAATACTTTCACCGCCTTAATACCAAAGTGGAAATCACCACTTGTAATAGCGAGAGTTATTTTATTGCCTCGTTAAATTATATAGTTTAATATAGAGGAGTGTTTTCTTTGAATAATAATTCTAATATTTTGGAATCTGAAGATATCAAAAATGTACATTTTATAGGTATTGGCGGTTCAAGCATGAGTGGTCTGGCTGAAATCCTTTTGAGCCAAGGTTATAAGGTTTCAGGTTCAGATATTAAGTCTTCAAAAACAACACAAAAGCTTGAAAGCAAAGGTGCTCAGATTTTTATCGGACACAAATCTGAAAATATAAATAATCCCGACCTTGTTATTTATACAGTTGCAGTTAAAGATGATAATGCCGAAATGCTTCGCGCACGCCAATTAAATATACCCATTATTGATCGTGCAGAGCTTCTGGGGCTTTTAATGAAAAAACACTCCTTTGGCATTGCAATTGCTGGTACACATGGGAAAACCACAACTACATCTATGATAACTTCTATTATGTTAGAGGCTAATACCGACCCTACAGTTCATATCGGGGGAGAGTTAGATTGCATTGGAGGAAATACTAGAATTGGCAAGTCCGAATTCTTTATAACCGAGGCATGTGA